>JAHDIP010000429.1 GCA_020630735.1 Saprospiraceae bacterium
CCTCCTACAATGACAGCTCGTTCTAATCCATCACTATAGCGTTCCATATTTTCTAAATCTTGGTAGCTATACAAACCACTCACCCCATTTAAATCTTGACCTGGCCAACCAAATTTATTGGGAGTAGAACCACAAGCGATGATTAATTTATCGTAGTTTATTTTTTCGCCCTTACTCGTGTGTAGTTCTTTTTTAGAGGTATCAATTTGTTGGATAAACGCACGTCGAAGGTCTATCCGATTTTTTTCCCAAAACCAAGGTTCGTAAGGTTGTGTATCTACAAAACGCATATGTCCCATGTAGATATACATCAGAGCAGTACGAGAGAAGAAGTAGTCTGTTTCGGCAGAAATAACAGTAATCGTATGATCACTTAGTTTTCGAATAAAACGTGCGGCGGTGATTCCACTTATTCCGTTACCGATTATAGCAATATGCATAGGTGGTTTTTTGTAATTGAAAAGTCTTGCAATTTTAATAAAAATACCTTGTCTTAATGAAAAGAATATACAAAACATTGTTAGAATAGGAAATTAATGAATGTACTTGTCTTAAGTTCGACAGTAGAATTGGTATTAAATAGCCGATTTTTTAAAATTAAACAAGGTATATTCTATATCATTATTATTAAAAATGTCGGGAGAATGCTCTTTTTCGGAATGGTTATGCCTATAATAATATTTTAAAATATTACTTTTGTTATTAGTGTTTGAAATATAAGCACAGAACTACAAGTATATCATTTCGGTGTACATTATCTTAATTTTATAAAAAATATGTCATGAGAAGAGTTTTACTTCCTTTTATTTTATTTTTCTGCTGTGCATTGGCTGTAAATGCTCAGTATTATACAGAAGATTTCGAGGCAGGACTTCCTGCTGATTGGACTGCTGAAAATGCTTGGGTACATGGTGATGCTGCGGCTCATTCAAGCCAATATTTTGCTATACCTGCTCATACGATGTTTATGGGGGTTAATGATGATGCTGCTGGGGCTGGAGTCGGTACTTCAGGTAGATTAATTACTGGCGATATTGATTTAACAGGAGCGCCGGCTGGTGTTATTTTAGAATTTCAAGCATTCTTTTATGATGGTGATTATGATGCAGATGAAACAGCTAAAGTTTTAGTAAGTACTGATGCTGGTGCTACTTGGACTGAAGTGGCTGATCTTGGAGGAGATACTGGTGCGTGGCAAAATGCTCAAGCAAACTTAATTGGCTACGGTGGTCAAACTATCCGTCTTGCTTTTGACTACCAAGATGGTGGTGGATGGAACTACGGATTTTGTGTAGATGATCTTGCAATTGTAGATGCACCTGCTTTTGGTGTTTCTATGGTAAGCGCTGAGGCATCTTGTACTTCAACAACTGTTGGTGGCAATGTTGTAATGTCAGGTACTTTTATGAACGAAGGTGCTGAAACAATTACTTCTATTGATATCAACTGGAGTGATGGTACAAATAGTTATACTGAAACATTAACAGGTTTAAATGTACCGATTTTTGAATCTTATAGTTTTGTTCATCCAGTAGATTTTACAGCATTAAACGGTAATACGCCTGTAGAAATATCGGTTTCGAATCCTAATGGAATGGCTGATCCTAATACTGCTGATAATATGACTAATACAAATGTAAGAGGTGTAACTCCAGCAGAAGGAAAATCTGTAGTCGTAGAAGAAGCAACGGGTACTTGGTGTACTTGGTGCCCACGTGGTGCAGTTTTCTTAGATCGTTTTTCTGATTGTTTCCCTGAGAATTTTATCGGTATTGCTGTACACAATGATGATCCAATGGAATTAACAGCTTATGATGCTGGTTTGACAGGTTGGCCTGGTTTTGAAGGTTTCCCTTCTGTATTAATGAGCAGAGTGGCATTAATGGATCCTGCTGATATCGAAGCTCCATTTATCCAACAAGTACAAGAAGCTCCTGATGCATTAATTCAGAATGGTGCAACATACGATGAGACTACTCGTGCATTAACCGTTTCTGTAAGTGCTGATGTTTTAGAAGTTTTAGGTAATGGTGGTCGTTTCAATGCTATTCTTGTTGAAGATGGTTTATCAGGTACTTCAGCTGATTGGGCACAAGTAAACGCTTATTCTGGTGGTGGTAATGGTCCAATGGGCGGATACGAAAATTTACCTAGCCCAGTTCCTGCTTCTATGATGGTTTATGATCATGTAGGTGTAGCTTTAATTGGTGGTTTTGCAGGTCCTGCAGGTTCTGTTGCTGATGATGCAGAAGTAGGTACAACTATCGGTCATGTTTTTGATACATACACTATTCCTACATCTATCAATACTGATAACACTCATATCGTAGGTGTATTATACAATGCTGCTGGTCAAATTGTAAATGCATCATCTACTACAATTGATGAAGCAGTAAGTAACGGGTTATTCCAATCTACAAGTAGCAAAGATGTATTCAAAAACGAATTAGCGGAAGTTTTCCCTAATCCTTTCAACGATGTTACAAATATCAGATTGAACTTAGAGTCTGCTAGTAATGTGAATTTACAAGTTTTCAATGCAGTTGGGCAAAAGGTTGCTGCAAAAGACTACGGTACGCTTTCTGGTGTGGTTACATTACCTTTTAGTGGTGTAAATCTTGAAAGTGGTATTTATACAATCCATATTTCTGTAGACGATGTTTTAATTACAAAAAGAGTTACTCTTTCTAAATAAGAATTAGTCAACTTTAAGATATAAAAAATGGCTTTGTGCA
>JAHDIP010000131.1:0-13392 GCA_020630735.1 Saprospiraceae bacterium
AAAAATAAGTTCCGCATTTTGGCTATAGAATTTTTGAGTTTAGATAAGGAATTAGACGAGCTTGTACCTAGAGGTACAACCCAGCCATAGCCCAACTATCACGAGTATTTTCGACATGAATGCAGTGGTGCAAAGCAGAAAAGATTTTGGAAATCTTTTCAACGAAATGAACCGCTAGCGGTCGGGTCTGCAACTCTAAAATACCAGCCACAAATCGGGAAGTTATTATTTGACCGTTACTTAAGTACTTGGTCAAAAGAAACCGTAGAGTTTAAAGGCAGTTAAATTTTTCATCATCAAGGAAAAAATATGATGATAGTGGTTTATCAGATTATTTTTTAACGAAAATGAAGGAAAATTTTACAAGTTTGAAACTACGGGAACATTTGGACATGTACTTAATTTTGACTTACAGGTCAACCTTAGGCACAATAAATTAGATGTGATCTAGAATGTACAAATGAAAAGGGTTAGTAACAACACATAAAAAAGCCTGCACCCTCAAGAAGAGTGCAGGCTTTTATGTTTAATCTAAATTAAAGATTAATACTGGATACCTAAAGCTCTAAGTGTTTCCATATCTAATTGTCCTACAGGAAGACCATTATCTTTTTGGAACTTAGTTAAAGCAGCCTTAGTACGTACACCAAGGATGTTATCTTCAGGACCTGGATCATATCCACGAGTTGAAAGTGCCGCTTGGATTTGACGGATAGTATATCCAGTTACTTTATCATTACAAAGTACTTCTCTCCACTCAGTGAAACCACCTTGCTTAACTAATCTTCTCTTAGTAAGAGTAGAGTATTCAGCAGGAATCTCAATTGTACGAGTAGTAGCAGGAGACTTTACAACTTTTCTAGTTTGAGTAGAGTACTCAGCAGGAATTGCTTCTTCACGAGTAGTTGCAGGAGTTTTTACAACACGCTTAGTGATTGTAGAGTACTCAGCAGGAATTACCTCTTCTTGAACAGTAGCAGGAGTCTTAATTACTTCCTTAGTTACTGTTGTATATTCAGCAGGAATTGCTCTTTCTTGAACAGAAGCAGGAGTTTTAATTACTCGCTTAGAAATTGTAGTAAACTCAGCAGGAATTACCTCTTCACGTGTAGACGCAGGAGTTTTTACAACACGCTTAGTGATTGTAGAATACTCAGCAGGAATTACCTCCTCACGTGTAGACGCAGGATTTTTGATTACTCGCTTAGAAATAGTAGTATATTCAGCAGGAATTACTTCTTCACGTGTAGTTGCAGGAGTCTTTACAACTTTCTTTGTTACTGTAGTGTACTCAGCAGGAATTACTTCCTCACGTGTAGTAGCAGGAGTCTTTACAATTCTCTTTGTAATTGTTTTGTACTCAGCAGGAATTACTTCCTCACGTGTAGTAGCAGGAGTTTTTACAACTCTCTTTGTGATTGTAGAATATTGTGCAGGAGTAACTTCCTCACGTGTAGTAGCAGGAGTCTTTACAACTCTCTTTGTTACTGTTTTGTACTCAGCAGGTACTACTGTTTCAGTAGTAGTAGCAGGAGTTTTTACAACTCTCTTTGTTACTGTTTTGTATTGTGCAGGAATTACTTCCTCACGTGTAGTAGCAGGAGTTTTGATTACTCTCTTAGTAATTGTAGAGTATTCAGCAGGAATTACTTCTTCACGAGTAGTCGCTGGAGTCTTTACAATTCTTTGAGTACGTGTACCATATTGAGCAGGTACTTCTACTGTTTTGATACAATCAGCACCGCTATCAGAATAACCAGCAGCACATCCTTTTCTTACTTGGCGAGTTACTGTTTGGAATTCAGCAGGTACTTCTACTAAACACCAAACTAAACAATCGTTAGGATCAGCAGAAAGACAGTTACGATCAGCACGTTTTTTAACCCACTTAGTAGATGCAGGCTTTACTTCAACACGCTCACTAGTTGTTTCGTATTGTGCAGGAATTCTTTCGATACGAGTAGACGCATCTTGAATAACATACTGTTCAGAAGTTGTTTCGTATTCAGCAGGAACAGCGATTAAACGACGTGTTTCTGGCTTAGACATTACTTGCTCAGTTACTGTTTCGAACTCAGCAGGAACAGCGATTAAACGACGTGTTTCTGGTCTAGCCATGATTTGCTCAGTTACTGTCTCATATTGAGCAGGAACAACAGATAAACGCTTAGACTCAGGAGTAGCTAAAATTTGCTCACTTACTGTTTCGTATTCAGCAGGAATAGCAATTAAACGACGTACTTCTGGAGTAGTCATTACTTGTTCTGTTACTGTTTCATACTCAGCAGGAACAGCGATTAAACGACGTGTTTCAGGAGTAGCTAATACTTGCTCAGTTACTGTTTCGTATTCAGCAGGAATAGCAATTAAACGACGTGTTTCTGGCTTAACCATTACTTGCTCAGTTACTGTTTCGAACTCAGCAGGAATAGCGATTAAACGACGAGACTCCGCTTTAGACATTACTTGCTCTGTTACTGTTTCGTACTCAGCAGGTACTGTAATCAAACGGCGTGTTTCTGGCTTAACCATTACTTGTTCTGTTACTGTTTCCAACTCAGCAGGTACAGCAACTAAACGGCGAGATTCAGCCTTAGACATTACTTGTTCTGTAACAGTTTCGAATTCAGCAGGTACAGCAACTAATGTGCTAGACTCACCTTTTGACATCATTTGTTCTGTAACAGTTTCGTAAGTAGCAGGTACAGGAATCAAACGCTTTGATTCAGGCTTTACCATTACTTGTTCTGTTACTGTTTCGTATTCAGCAGGTACAGCAACTAATCTTCTTGACTCAGCAGCTGCTAAAACTTGCTCAGTTACTGTTTCGTATTCAGCAGGAACTACTTCTGTTCTAGAAGAAGCAGCTTTTACTTCTACTTGTTCAGTGACTGTTTCATACTCATCTGCAATTAAACACTTTGCATAGCACTTTCCAGGCTCTCTGTTTACAGGAAGATCCCCAGGCTGCGCCATTGCTACGAAGCTACAAAGCATAAATGCAGTTGCTAGAATTAGGTTCAATCTTTTCATAATTGAATTAACTGGTTTTGATTTAAAAAATTTATGGCAAAAAATAGTGTTATATTAATTTGGGTGCAAAATTACGCTATATTTTTTGGATAACATAAATAATGCTTGCTTATTATTTTATGATGAACTCCATGATCAGATATCGCTGAAACGGGCTTAATTTCACCATTTTTAAACAAAATTTTGATTTCGTCTTTTAGGCTACTATAGGTACTATTCGTTTCCGTTCCTTGAAAAACAATATAATCGATATTGATATTAGAATTACTTATATGTTCTAATGATTTTTGACGCACTTTTTCTATATAGTCACTCGAAAAAGGTGCATCGCTCATTTCTACTTTGAATAATCGACGATTTATTAAACTTTTAGATAAATAAGACAAAATAAAGTCATCGTGATTCATAAAACTTTTCAATGCAGCTATAATGTCAAAATCATCTAGTTTTGCAAAGTGTTCAATTAGCTCGTCGCCTTTTTTCGTTATATCTTCGCTTCTAAAATCATTATACAAGAAGAAAGCTAAACTTTTTGACACTTCTAACGGAACTCCTTGAGTCGCTAAATCTTTTGCTCGTCGCAACACTCGTATCAACATTTGCTCTGCAGCAAGTACCGTTTTATGTAAATAAACTTGCCAATACATGAGTCGACGTGCGATCAAAAACTTTTCGATAGAATAGATACCTTTTTGCTCTACAACCAACTCACCATCACGTACATCTAGCATTTTAATAATTCTATCGTAGCCAATTACTCCTTCCGAAACACCTGTAAAAAAGCTATCTCGATTTAGGTAATCCATTCTATCCATATCTAGCTGCCCAGAGACTAACTGTTGTAAAAATTTCTTTGGATGCTTGTCTTGGAAAATTTGAATTGCCAAATCTAATTGACCATCAAATGCTTCATTTAATTTTTGCATAAAAAGCACCGATAATTCTTCATGATGAACATTGACTAAAGTATGTTCTAAGGTATGAGAAAAAGGTCCATGCCCTATATCATGAAGAAGAATTGCAATACAAACAGCTTTTGCTTCTTCATTAGTAATGTCAACATTTTTTGAGCGTAGTACATCTATTGCTTCTGTCATTAAATGTAAAGCTCCTAATGCATGATGAAAACGCGTGTGTAAAGCTCCTGGGTAAACATAATGCGTAAGACCAAGTTGCTTTATCCGCCGAAGTCGCTGAAAATACGTATGTTCTATCAGGTCAAATACTATTGGATAAGGTATTGTGATAAAACCATAAACAGGATCGTTAAAAATTTTCTTTTTGTTCATATTGTTTAGAATAGACATCTGTAGTACATTAACTGGTGTAGCTAAGACTACGCTGCCCAGAATAAATAGTTACAAAAGAAATAACTACCCTTTCAGGAAATAAGCGGCACTTTGTAGGCGTTTATACCTAACATTTAGCTGATGTTCATGAATCTTTCTTCATAAACTATACTTACTAGACAGCCTTTGGCTTAAAATGGTTGCGTGAAGGATTATAATTTGAACGCTTTCTAATTGGGAGAGTGTTTTTGTCTTGGGTTTTCTGTCTAAAATCTTAGTAAAACCCACTAAAATCCGATCTTCGATCAGATAGTTTTCTCTATTCATCTTGTTACTCAATGATAATATTACAAATAAAACGACTATTTTCACAAAAAAGTAGCAACTTATCTTATTTTTTATGGTAAAGTAACTAGAGTGTTAGTGTAATTATCCATTATTTAAGGCAATTAATAGTCTAAGAGTATGTTTTAAAATTTGATTTGGGAAAAAAATAATTGACTATTAATTGATTTATACTTCCTACTTTTCAAGGATTTAAGAACCTGAGTAAGGAATTAAAATCGTTGAAAATCAGTTCGCAAAATTTTAAACCATACTCTTAGACTTCATTCATATCAAATTCTTGTAAAAAAATATTACCAACTAAAATACTATAAATGGAAAAAATTAAAATCCTGTGGGCAGATGATGAAATTGATTTATTGAAACCACAATTATTATTTCTTCAACAAAAAGGCTACGATGTTGTAACTGTCAGTAATGGCTACGATGCCTTGGAAGAATGTGCGGAATCAAATGATATTGATGTGGTTTTTTTAGATGAAAGTATGCCTGGTATTACTGGTCTTGAAACTCTTTCGAAAATAAAAGAAAGCAATCCGCATCTTCCTGTCGTAATGATTACAAAAAATGAGGCTGAAAATGTAATGGAAGAAGCCTTGGGTTCTCAAATAGCAGACTATCTTATTAAGCCTGTTAATCCTAATCAAATTTTGCTTACACTCAAAAAAATTATTGATAACAAACGTCTGATTCGAGAAAAAACGACTTCTGACTACCAGCAAGAGTTTCGCCAAATCTCTATGCAAATCAATAGTGGTCTAAATCGTGAAGAATGGGTAGATGCTTATCTCAAAATCATCAATTGGGAATTGAAGTTGGATGAATCTAGTACCACAGATATGTCTGAAATTTTGTCGATGCAAAAAAGTGAAGCTAATGCCGAATTTTCTAGATATGTCGAAAAAAATTATGAAAGTTGGCTAGATGATGATAATAAAGACGCTCCTACAATGTCGCACAATTTGATGCGTGAAAAAATATTCCCTCATGTAAATGACAAGCAACCAACGATCATGTTGTTGCTCGATAATCTACGCTACGATCAGTGGAAAACATTGGAACCGCTCTTTACAGAATTTTTCAGAGTCGAAGAGGAAGAATCATTTTATAGTATTTTACCTACCTCTACTCAATATAGTCGGAATGCCATTTTTTCTGGCTTGATGCCAGCCGATATTCAGTCTTATTACCCTGACTGGTGGAAAAACGATAATGAAGAAGGTGGTAAAAATTTACACGAACATGATTTGCTTCGAGAACAAATCGACCGCACCTTCCGCAAGGAAATAAAGTTTGATTATGTGAAAGTAACGAATGTGAACCATGCAAAACAATTAGCCGATAATATTCATAATTATTTGAATAATGATTTGACTGTTATTGTTTATAATTTTATTGATATGCTTTCGCATGCTCGTACAGAGATGGAAGTACTCAAAGAATTGGCTGGAGATGAAACGGCTTATCGTTCGCTAACTAAATCTTGGTTTCACCACTCTTTGCTTTGGGCTGCTTTGCAACGCATTGCAGATAAAAACATTCAACTAATTGTAACGACTGATCATGGCACTATACGTGTCAACCAACCATCTAAAGTTGTTGGTGATAAGGACACGACAACTAATCTGCGTTACAAATGTGGTCGTAATTTAAAATATGATAAAAGGGATGTACTTGATTTTCGTGATCCTGCCAAAGCAAGATTGCCGAGACCTAATGTAAGTTCTACCTTTATATTTGCAAAGGAAGATAAGTTTTTCTTATACCCTAACAACTATAATCATTACAATAACTACTATAAAAATACCTTCCAACATGGTGGTATTTCTTTAGAAGAAATTATTTGTCCGATTATACGATTAACTTCAAGATAAAATCTTACAAGTATTAATTGCAAAAAAAAGTGAGTGGCATTTTGCCACTCACTTTTTTTTTTGCAATTAATGCTCACTCTGTATAGAAGCTTCTCTAAAACACATCTTATATTGACATATCAATTTTTCAATAGCTTCATAATACTTGTTCCTTTATTGGTCGTAATTTTAAACAGATATATACCATTTATAAATTGTGAAGCATTCACGATTACACGATCACTATCAGGGTGAAGTACCTGTACTAATTTCCCTTGTGGATCAACTATTTTTATCAAGATCATCTTTTCATCATTGGAAGAGATCGTCCAATGACCATTTGACGGATTCGGGAAGACCTTTAATCTTTCTATTTCTGAAGTAGAAACACCCACTACGAATTCTCCAAATGCCACATCATCAAAATAATATACTTGCTCTCCAACTGTAGCTCCCTCTGTTCCAAAATTAAAAAAAATAGATGCCATATTATACGTCCACCCCATAGACAAACCAATGCTTAACAATTCTGTTCCAGGTGCTTGATTTGTAAAGTCAAATTCTAATACCTCCCAATCTCCTGCAACGGTAGTATTGGTTTCTGTTTCACAAGTATGCGTAGGATCATCCGAATCTTCTACTTTCAAGCGTATAGGAGTACCAGCTTCAGGAGACCAAACCTTGACTGTCATTTTTGAATCTGATAAAGTGAGTGGTATATTGCTTGCAAAACCAGCTGGAGTACCTATCGTAGTGCCAGCCCATGTAGCAGCCTGATCTGTTTTTATTACTTCAATAACTGTATTATTGGGATCGGTAGGATCTGTAACTAAGGAAGATAGATTTCCACCAAAATCAGACATAGTATAATTAACGGTCGACGATTCAAAATCAACAGGCAAATCAATATGCGTACCACCAAATAACTGTTCAACATCATCAAAAAGAAACGTAGAAGATACCGAACCATCTCCAACATTTCCGAAGTCAAACATAAAGACAATGGAGTTGAAGTTTGTAGGTTCTCCTGTAAAATCCCACGTCAATACTTCCCATTCATTTGAGACAGTCGTTTGGACATCTCGTTCTGTATCGCCCGATCCTTCCAGTTTGAATTTAACGGTTGTCCCAACAGGAGCACTTGTAAATACCTTCATTGATATAGCATTCGAAGTGGTGAAGTCTAAGTTAGTTGCTAAATCTATTTTACTTCCAGCCCAAATTTGTCCTCCATTTCTGACTATTTGTGCAACTTTAGAACTCGTATTGATGCCATTTGACTGTGGATTATCTATTACCGTCGCCATTCCTCCATCAAAGTCAATAAAATCAGACGTAACAATTGTTGTTTCAAAATCTATGGGCAACGTTTGAGAATAGCCTACTACAGTAATAAAAAGTAGGATAAATAGAGTGACTCGTTTCATATCTTTAATATTTTACTGAAAAAAAGAATTTAATACGTTGTTTGCGAATCTTTCTGTCAAAGACACACAATAATATCTTTTGTAAGAGACAAAATATACCTGCCAGTATTCGGCTTCTGTATACTATGTTAATGATTATTCGTTTACCTCGTAATTCAAGAGTTTAGGTATGAGCAAGTTAGGTCAATTCTAGGAGCAATATCTTTTGATAGATTTTTGAAAAAATCAATACATCATATTGCTATAAAATACCGTAGTAATTGAAGTGAAGTAATTATGTAGAGAAGAAAATGCTATTTACCCTTTTCGTCCAACAAATGACGGAACTGCTCAGGATGCGTTTTAATAAAATTATCGAAGCGATTTCTGTGAGCAACAAAGGTTATTTTTTTTCCAAACTTACCTGGTTCTTTTAGATAAATATGGATGGATCTAAAAAACAAATAATCACTTTCTTCTATCTTCTCTATATTATGATAAGGGTAACGATACGTTTTGAAGTAATTAGTAGCATAAACAAAGGCATCGTCCATCTCCACACGTTTTAATCGCATGACTGCCCAATACAAGATCAATAGCCCAAGCAGATAAAACACGACGATTCCTATTCTTAAAGTGCTTAGAGAAAAACTACTCATCGTTACGGCATCTGAGACTAATACGACAATAAGCAAAAGTCCAAAAAAGATAATCCAAAATGTAGGAATTACAAATTTTAAAAAAATCGTAAAGTTTGAAGAGACATTTTCTGTAATAGTTCTTGACATGTATGTTTTATTTAGACTTTCTGGTGTCCGTTAATGAGTCTTTAAAAATCTAATCTTTTTGATTAGCAACTACCCGTTTAGAAATACGAATACTGATTTCGTAAAGAATAAAAAGAGGCATACCTATTAAACATTGTGTAATAACATCTGGAGGAGTAATGATTGCTGCTAAAATCAAAATGATAATCATAGCGTGCTTTCTATAAGCTCGTAAAAACTCTGGCGTAACAAATCCTACTTTGGTCAAGAAATAAACCACTACAGGCAACTCAAAGATGATCCCAACAGGAATTGTAAACATCGCCATATAATTGACATAAGAAGACAACGCAGGCATTGCTTTTACACCTTGTATTTCGTAGCCAGCTAAGAACGTTATTGCAAATGGGCTAATCACAAAATAACCAAAACAGACACCTAAAGAAAATAGAAAAGAACAGATAAAAACACTTCCTCTTGCTGCTTTTTGTTCTTCCTCATATAAACCTGGTTTGATAAAACTCCAAATTTCCCAAAAAATATACGGAAAAGAAATCACAATCCCAATCATCAAGGAAACCATCAAGTGTGTTGTAAATAACTCTCCAAATCCAGGTGTGACAAATTGAAAGTCAGGTGGAGAAAAACACATCGACTCACCTGCCCCAATCAATTCCGAAAAACCACAAAATGCCTGATAGGTAATGAACGTAGGGTATTTAGGGCCAAATATAATGGTACCAAAGACAAAATCTTTTGCCATAAAAACAATAATAGCAAACACCAAAACAGACGCTAATGCACGAATCAAATGCCAACGCAAAGACTCCAGATGGTCCATAAAGGACATCTCTCCTGCAGCTTCTGGGTCGTAATTATCTACATCTACTTGATCTAAGGCCATTTGTTTTTTTGTTTATTCTACAAAAGTAATAAGTGTGGCGTTAATATTTATCTTTCCTGTGTAAAAAAGTATAGATTGAAATAAATGAATAAAGATATCAGGCTATAACAACAACCGAAGTGGTTTGCAGATTACCAAACGATTAATGTAACTATGCATCAATCAAAAGCTATAAATGATGATCCGATAAGCGAATAATAGCAGGTATTTATATAGTGCGCAACAGGCTTTAAGTAGGTATTATTTTCATAAAACTGAAAAAGAAAAATATTAAAGAGGCTTTTTTTTAAAAAAGGGGTGTTACTTTTTTGTCTCCTTGCATTATGTCTATACACCCGCCAGTCACCGTTTCATAAAACAAAAGAGAAAACCAAACAAACAAAATAAAAGCTAAATTAAATTGTATCAAAAAAATCATTTATAGACAATTACAATTTCTACACTCAAATTTTTATTTCATGTGTCTATCTTTATTTTTCCTGATGGTCACATGGAACCTGCCTGCGGAAGGCAGGCTTACCAAGATGAAATAGTCATTAGTTCGTGTGTTTAAAGACTATTTAATCATGGACGTTTCATACACTCAAAATTCAAAAAACAACGAAATAGGATAAAATAGTATACCTATTTTATGTTTCCTATTGACGAATACGGATAAGGATTGCCATACCCTTTTGTATCGCTAGATTCTTATTGCCAATATTTAAGTACTTGACAAGAGTACTTCAAAACCTTGTACTACACACAAGGTTCGTTAAGATCGATTTTGAGTGTAGCACCGATGCTGAAAGTGGACGCTTTTCGGCGAGCCACTTTCGTGTCGGTCTTTAGACTTGTCAACCTAAAAGTCTTTTACACATGAGTTATAATTAATTGATTTGTAAACCAATTAGGTGACATATAATTAATAAGGTTTGCAAAATTTATGAGCTAATATTTTTAATAGCCAGACAAAAAACGCAAATGATGCCTTAGCATCGTTGAGGATTTTTAACACAGCTAGTAGAAATATTAGCCATTAAGATGCAGACAATATTAGTTAGATGACACCTTGTAAACAGAATTTCTATGTCTATACCTAAAGAGCCTCGGCAACTGATGATCAACATTATGTACATTGTATTGACTGCTATTTTGGCACTCAATGTCTCTGCCGAAATACTAAATGCGTTTCTGACTATGAACGAAAGCATTAGCGAAAGTAGCCAGATAGTAGGCGCATCTAACAATAGTTTGATGAATGCCATTAGTGACCAAGCTGATGCATACAAACAGTTTAAACCTTTTCAAGAAAAAGCAGCACAAGCACAAGAAATCTCTAAAAAATTTTATGCCTATGTTGAAGAATTAAAAGAGTTGACCATTACAGAATCAGGAGGCTTTGATGAGGACAACAAGTTGGTTGGACTAAAAGATAAAGACGTGACCACTCGCTTATTCGTAGATGAAAACCGAGGAGAAGAACTCGAAACAAAAATCATTGAAACTAGAGAACGATTACTTGAACTTATTGAGGAAGATGAAGCTCGAGAAACTGTAGCCGCCAATATTCCTTTAAACATCAAGCCTATTCCTGAAGATTCGGATAAAGAAAATTGGGCGCAGTTTACGTTTTCTCAAATGCCCGTTGCTGCCATCTTACCGATGTTAAGTAAATTCCAAAATGATGTACGCGTAGCCGAAACGGCTCTTTTAAATTATTACGCTAATAAAATTTCGGTAAAACCTACACATGATGAATACGACGCTATTGTATCTGCCGACAAAAGTTATGTCATCAAAGGAGAAGAACTGAGTGCTGAAATCTTTCTTGGTGCTTATAGTAGCACTACCAATAGTGTATCTGTTAGTGTAGATGGCAGAAGTTATCCTGTCAGAAATGGGAAAGCATTATTTACCACTACCGCAAACGATGTAGGTACAAAAGAAATGGATGTGGTCGTCAGCGTTAAAAATCCACTGACAGGTGAACGAAAGTCTTATCGCAAAAAATTCACTTATGAAGTGGGTGAACGTTCAGTTGCCATCTCTGCCGATAAGATGAATGTTTTTTATGTGGGTGTTGATAATCCACTTTCTTTATCCGTAGCAGGTGTACCTAGTTCGAAAGTAAACGTAGATGCCCAAGGTGTTACACTTCAAAAAGTACGCAACGGAAAATATAATGTAAAACCTACTAAAATTGGTGATGCTAAGATTACCGTATCAGGTGGTGGTCTTGCGCCAACTACATATCAATATAGAGTAAAGAAAATACCAACGCCTATTGTCAAGTTAGGCAACAGTATTGGAGGAAGTATGAAAGCGGCAGAGTTTAAAATACACAAAGGAGTTTATCCTCATTTAGAAAATTTTGACTTTGAAGCAACATGTAATGTTGTTGGTTTCGAACTCACTCGTTTACCAAAAAAAGACGACCCACAATTTGCTAAAAATAACGGCGGAAAATATGGAGCTGAAGCGCAACGCCTAGTACAACGTGCTCAACCTGGCGATATTTATTATTTCGACAAAATCAAAGTACGTTGTCCTGGCGATGTGAATAGTCGCAAAATAAACGGTTTAGTATTTAATATCAGATAGGTTAAGCTGTACCATAACAGCTACTCTCAGAGCAATTAGAAAGGGTAGTCCAAAAGGCTACCCTATTTTTTCACTCAAAACTTAAATGTCCATGACTAAAACATTTGGAAGTATCTTTTTACTTATTTTCCTTAGCATCCAACTTCAAGCACAAGAAACACAAGTCCTTGATGATATTGTACCACGCACTACCTTACAAGAACGCACTGTACTCTCCTACCCTTCTTTACGAGAAGCCGACATCTTTTGGGAAAAACGCATTTGGAGAGTCATCAACACTAGAGAAAAAATGAATCTTCCTTTTGTCTATCCTGAAGCTCCTCTTTTCAATATCATAAGAAAAGCCGCTGAAGAAGGAGACATTACCTTATATAGTGCAGAAGACGATAGTTTTCAATTTCCATTAGACTCTACCGATTTGAATGGTCTCGTTTACTCAATAGATACTATTCCCGTGACTGACCTTGAAACAGGCGAGTATAGTTACAAGGTTGTCAGCAATCAAATGAACTTTGAGGATGTCAAACGTTTTCGAGTAAAAGAGGTTTGGTTTTTCGATGAAGCGACCGCCTCTTTGAAGGTTCGCATACTAGGCATCGCTCCTTTGGTTGAAGTCTTTGATGATAATGGGAATTTCAGATATGAAAAACCGATGTTTTGGGTGTATTATCCCCAAGCACGAGAGATCTTATCGAAGCAAAAAGTGTTTAATAGTCAAAATGATGCTGCACTTACTTCGTGGGAAGATTTATTTGAAATGCGCTTTTTCGCTAGTACTATATACAAACAATCAAATGTTCACAATAATAGAATTGAAGATTACCTTTCTGGCATTGACCAACTCTTAGAAGCAGATAAAATTAGTAATGAAATTTTTAATTTTGAACATGATCTTTGGAGTTATTAATTTTTGAGAAGAGAGATGCGGGAACAGGGATATTAAGTAATTGAGTTAAAAATAGAAGTCAGATCGTCTTGCTTACGCAAGTCTATCAGAGGTCAGACAACAGCAAGTCTGACCTCTAGTCGTTCTGCTTGCAGAACAATCTGACAATTTCAGCAAAGCTGAAATGATCTGACTTCTATTCTCTCAATTCAATTCTAAAAATTCTCTACTCTTGCCTCTCTCTTCCTTATTAATTCCCTACTACTAAAACTGAAAAAATAAAAAATCGTACATTTGCATCCGATTTCATATTAACATTTATATTC
>JAHDIP010000131.1:13492-17164 GCA_020630735.1 Saprospiraceae bacterium
TGAAAAAATAAAAAATCGTACATTTGCATCCGATTTCATATTAACATTTATATTCAAGTGATTTTATCTACAAAATCATTGAATAGTAAAAAATGATGCCTTGTGGATGTATTAATGTATTTAGGGATTTTTGTAGGAAGTCTTTTGGTATTGCTAAAAGCTTCTGATGTATTTGTAGATTCTGCCGAAGAAATTGGCTTATCGTTTGGTATTTCTCCTTTTGTAATTGGAGTTACCATTATTGCATTTGGTACATCTTTACCCGAATTAGCGACCTCCATTGCTGCCGTTTTAGGTGGAAATTCTGAAATAGTGCTAGGTTCTGTTGTCGGATCCAATATCACCAATATTGCCCTCGTACTTGGTATTGTATCTATTGTAGCGAAAAAAATCGTCCTCGAAAATAATATTTGGGAAATGGATATGCCTTTTTTATGGGCATCTGCATTTATGCTTTGGTTTGTTGTACACGATGGTCATGTCTACCTACCCGAATCCTTGGTTTTAATTGGCTGCATCATCATTTTTTTAGTCAATTCATTTAAAGGCGATGAGGCAGAGGATGATACAGAAAAACCAAAAGCTGGTGCAAAAACATATCTTTTTCTTCTTCTTGGTGGTCTTTTCGTATGGCTTTCGGCCGACTATACCATTTATGCTATTCAAGAACTATCAACTATTGCTGGCATTGCACCAGAAATCATTGCTTTATCTGCTGTAGCATTAGGAACATCTTTACCTGAAGTAATCGTAAGTGTCAATGCTGCCCGAAAAGGTAAAACCTCTATTGCAGTCGGAAATGTACTAGGCTCTAATATCTTCAACACCTTCTTTGTAATAGGTATACCTTCGTTGATTGGTGACCTCAAAATCTCTCCACAAATCCTCGACTTTAGCTTGCCTTTAATGGTGGCTATGACTATTTTATTTGGTCTTGCAGCCAACGATAAAGAAATATCTCGTACCGAGGGTCTAATTTTCTTAATGTTTTATGCTATCTTCATGATAGACTTGTTTAAAGATTTGGTCTAAAGTTTCTTTATCCAATTTCTATAAAAACTGATTTTCTAAAATGATGCACATTTTAGGATAGATTTTTTTATACTAAGTAGCGGCGAAATAATAGATCGGACAATCTTATTATTTCACCCTTACTAAAACAGCTACTACCATGAAAAATATATTGCTTCTCATTTTACTCCCTTTTTTAGCTTTATCACCTTTTGACACGACCACTAATGCACCTGATAAAGGATTAATAGCATATTACTCTTTTAACAAATGTGATGCTAGAGATGACAGTGGGAACGGTAATGATGGACAACTTTTTGGCGATATTGGTTGCTACTGTGGTGTAGAAGGCGATGGTTTATTATTTGACGGTTCCAGAGATTACATCGAATTTCAAGGAGCAATTAATAAATATTTTACAACTTCTGATTTTACGATTAGTTTTTATTTTAAGACAAACCAATATAGTTTATTCAAACAAAGCATGCTCGGCAAACGAGAAACATGTGAAGAATACAATATGTTTGATATCCAACTTGATCAGCACCAAAAAGAGATAGATACGGATATACACGAAACGCCTATAAAAGATTTTGCTTTTCTATCGCCTGAATACAATACTGGTGCAGCTTGGCATCATTTTGCCTTAGTAAAAAGAGGAATTAGAGCCTATACTTATGTGAATGGGCAGCCGCAGAAAGTAAGCAGACGTTGTAGTGGTGTAGATATTTCTAACGAGGCTGTTTTATCGTTTTCTAACAGTCCTTGTGTCGCAGAAGGTATGGCAAGACGTTTCAATGGCATACTAGATGAATTAAGGATTTACAGTAAAGCATTAGAAGATGACGATATTCTTCAACTTTATGCAAAATACCCTGTTGAATATGCTGAAGTAGACTGTGTATCTTTTCAAGAAAAAGATATTCAAGATATTTATAATGCCAACGAAAGCACTTACCTTTGCGCCCAATATTGATCACATTTTAGAAAACCTATAATTATGTTTGGAGATTTATTAGGGAATATGGAAGAAAAGCAGAAGGCGCTAAAGCTAAAACTAGCGACTATTACTGTAAATGCTGAGGCTGGAGAAGGCGCTATAAAAGTAACAGCAAACGCAAATCGAGAGATTACCAATATTTCAATTAACAAAGAAGCACTTGATTGGGATGATTCTGAGCAAGTAGAAGATCTCTTAATGGTAGCTATAAACCGTGCTTTGGCAAAGGCCGTCGAAAAAGAAGCTGCCGAATCCGAAAACCTTATTCAGGATATGTTACCTCCTGGTTTAGGCAATATTACTGATCTTTTTGGGAAATAATCTGCGTTTTCGAAACGTTTTATCCCTACTGGTTTTACTATCCAAAAATTAATACTCAATGAAACACATATTCGTTGCACTTTTCTTATTTCTTGGCTTTGGTCTTTTGGCACAGACAAGTGATGGTTTAGTCGCTTATTATCCTTTTGATGATTGTACAGCTGAAGATGCTAGTGGAAATGACTCCAATGGTGTCATAATCGGGAATCCTGGTTGTGACTGCGGAGTAGTAGGCAATGCTATCAACCTTGATGGATCTGATGACCGAATCCTCTTTTTAGGAACGATTAGTAACTTCTTCAAAACGAAAGATTTTACGGTTAGCCTTTTTGTAAAGCCTACAACCACATTAGGAACACTCAATGTTTTATCTAAAAGAACTGATTGTACAGACGATGCAGCTTTTGCGATTTCAATGACTCCTGCTGCTAATAATATCACCTGTAAGTTTAGTGAAAACTCTAGCAAGAACACATCAGTATCAAGTAATATTGATTTTGGACCTTGTTGGCAACACATTACAGTTATTCGTAAAGGGAGTAAAACAGAATTTTACCTCAATGGTATCTTAAGAGACGAAAGTACGGCTGTTTCTCGGGTTGATCTTGATAATAATGGAGTACTCAATATTGCCGATGGCGCTTGTGTAGGTACTACCGATAATCGATTCAAGGGCTTAATTGATGAATTTCGTATTTATGATCGAGCATTAGACAGAGAAGAAGTAGAAGAGTTATTCGCTGTACTCGCTCCTGATCGTATCGAAACTCCTGATACACTTATCTACCTCGGTAATTCTGTAGATATCAGAACATCTAATACTTGTGCCAATGAATTTTCGTGGACACCAGCAGATGATGTCAGCAATACCATTATTGCCGAACCAACAATCACTCCTACTGAAACTCGTACCTATAACCTCAATTTTGTTGGAGATTTTTGTATCGCATTCGACTCTATAAGAATTACAGTAATCGATCCAGATGACTTGGATTGTAATGAAATATTTTTACCTAAAGCTTTCACACCCAATGAAGATGGTCGAAATGATAGCTATGGGATAAGCAACCCTTTTGCTGTTCAAAATTTGATAACATTAGAAATTTTTGACCGCTGGGGAAGCCGTGTTTTCTTCACCGATGACCCATTTATGACTTGGGATGGTACTTTTCAAGGTAAGGAGATGAATCCTGGTATTTTGCTATATAAAGTCAGATATATGTGTAATAATGAGGAGAAAGTAAATGTTGGTAGTCTTACAATCATTCGATAGCTATACTGCTAAAGTACTCCTTAGTTAGAACTAGTATTTACACTAAAAAGGGAATTTTGTACTTTAA
>JAHDIP010000430.1 GCA_020630735.1 Saprospiraceae bacterium
TTGAGGACTCCTTTTATCGTATCGCCGTTTACCGTTTCTATTTCAGTTTCAAAAGTATTTTGCCCCAATACAGGTACTTTACTAAAAAGAAGAATAAAAATGCAATATATTAGAATTTGGAATAGCTGCTGCATAACAGTATAACGTTTTTGAATTGTATAAGCTGTTTAGAATAGTGATTATAGGTACTCAAATAAAAATGAGATAATTATTTTAGAATTCAAATAGTTTTATGTTTTTAAAACCCTTTTAATCAATTCAGCGTTACTACTTTAATGAAGATTTTATTAACAGGAGCAACTGGTTATATTGGCAAACGATTATTGCCTAGTCTTATCAACGAAGGACATACTGTTGTTTGTTGTGTACGAGATAAAGATCGTTTTAATCCTCCAACGTCATTATTGCCCAATTTAGAAATTATTGAAGTCGATTTCTTAAAAGAAGAAACATTAAAAAATATTCCTACAGATATTGATGGTGCTTATTACCTCATCCATTCGATGTCAACGGCGTCAAATTATCAAGAGCTAGAAAAAAAATCAGCTCAATTGTTTAGAGCAAGCATAGAGCAAACAAATGTTCAACACGTTATTTATTTGAGTGGCATTATCAACGAAGATGCATTGTCCGAACATCTTTCCTCTCGAAAAGCAGTGGAGGACGAATTAGCAAAAGGAACATATGCTTTTACAACCTTACGAGCAGGCATCATCATTGGTTCTGGAAGTGCATCTTTTGAAATCATAAGGGACTTGGTAGAAAAACTACCGATTATGATCACGCCTAAATGGCTCAAAACAAAATGCCAACCTATCGGAATAGTAAACGTCATCAGTTTTTTAACCGCTAGCCTATTTAATACTAAAACGTATAATCAAAATTTCGATATTGGAGGTCCAGATGTTTTGTCGTATAAAGAAATGCTACTCGAATATGGAAAAGTACGAGGATTGAAAAGAACAATTATAACTGTCCCTGTGATGACACCTCGTCTATCTTCTTACTGGCTCTACTTTGTTACTTCGACATCCTACAAATTGGCGACTGCTCTTGTAGATAGTATGAAAATCGAAGTTGTTTGTAGAAATACCGACATCAACAAAATTCTACATATCAACCCAATACCTTACAAAGAGGCCTTGCGACGAACACTCTTAAAAGTTGATAGTAATCAAGTTGTTTCAAGCTGGAAAGACTCACTAGTAAGCGGCACCTTTGATTTTAAAATTTCTGAATTCATTAAAGTGCCTACTTATGGTTGCTTTATTGACCAGCGCAATCGGCAAATTACAAATCGAGAAAATTCTGTCCAACGTATTTGGCGCATTGGTGGTAATACAGGATGGTATTATGCCACTTGGCTTTGGAAATTACGAGGCTATATAGATAAAATCTTCGGAGGTGTCGGTCTACGTAGAGGTCGCACACATGAAGATGAGATATATGCTGGAGATGCTGTTGATTTCTGGCGAGTCTTGTATGCCAATAAAGAAGAAGGTAGAGTGTTATTTTTTGCTGAAATGAAACTTCCTGGCGAAGCTTGGCTAGAATTTAAAGTCGTCGATGACCAGCTTTGGCAAACGGCTACTTTTCGTCCCAAGGGTATTTCTGGGCGTTTGTATTGGTATTCTGTCCTCCCCTTCCATGGTTTTATTTTTGATGGAATGCTTAAAAAGTTGACAAATTAGGAAAACAATAGCTTTAAAAAGGCAAAAGCCCTTGCAAATCTATGATTTACAAGGGCTTTTTACGTTTGTGATCCCGGCAGGATTCGAACCTGCGGCCTGCTGATTAGAAGTCAGCTGCTCTATCCAACTGAGCTACGAGACCATTACTTTTAATGCTTTACAACTAAAGCGGTGCAAATTTAGCTTTTTTTTTGAATAAACGAAAAAGTATGGCTTCTATTTTTAAACAGAATTAATATTAAATTCGTTCCATCCTACCAAAAAATAGTATCTTCACTGTCTTTAAAAAGTAATTATTATGAGCAAAACGACTGTACAAATCGAAGAAAGCTGGAAAGAAGCACTCCAAGAGGAGTTTGACCAACCGTATTTTGCAGCAATCAAACAATTTTTAGTCAATGAAAAACAGGCAGGCAAAACGATTTATCCGCCTGGAAAGCTTATTTTTAATGCCTTTAACACCACTCCAATTGCTGATGTTAAAGTGGTGATCTTAGGACAAGACCCCTATCATGGCCCTGGACAGGCGATGGGTTTATCTTTTTCGGTTCCCAAAACAGAACGTGTACCTGCCTCACTGAAAAATATCTACAAAGAATTGGCTAATGATGTTGGTTTTTCTATTCCAAATCATGGTGATCTATCCAACTGGGCAAGTCAAGGTGTTTTTATGCTCAACGCAATGTTGACTGTAGAACACAAAAAAGCAGGTTCTCATAAAAAAATCGGTTGGCAAAATTTCACAAATGCCGTGATAAAAAAAATATCAGAACAACAAGATGGTGTAGTTTTTCTACTTTGGGGAAATTTTGCTCGAAGTAAAAAAGAGTTTATCGACGAAATGAAACACCATGTTTTAGAATCTGTTCATCCTTCTCCCTTAGCAGGTAATGGTTTTCAGGGGAATAAGCATTTTTCTAAAACCAATGAATTATTAATTCAACAAGGAAAAACGCCTATTGACTGGCAAGTGTAATTTGCTTGGTAATGGGTGAATAATAAGTTCCCGATTTGGAGACCTGCCTGCCGGTAGGCAGGT
>JAHDIP010000132.1 GCA_020630735.1 Saprospiraceae bacterium
TCTCCAATTCTTATCCCATTATCTTCGATCGTTTCTATTTTATCTAAATTCACCATAAAAGACCGATGAATTCGACAAATTTGATGCTTCGGTAAACGCTCTTCAAAATAAGTGAGTGATTTCAAAGTCAAATGCATTCCTTTAATCGTATGGACTTTTACATATTCACCAAAACTTTCTAAATATAATAAATCTTCAAATGCAACTTTCACCATTCGTTGCTCTACTTTGATAAACATATAAGTAAATAAAGGTATTGGCTCAGGAGAAGGGATTAAGGAAGTATTGGCTCTGAACTGAACAAAGTCCATAGCTTTTGAAATCGCTTTAAAAAAACGCTCGAAAGTAATGGGCTTCACTAAATAATCAATTACATCTAATTCATAGCCTTCTAAAGCATATTCGGAATAAGCCGTTGTAAGAATCGTCGTTGGTGGAGATTTTAGCATACGCAATAAATCTAAACCAGTAATTTCATCCATTTGAATATCTAATAATAATATATCTACAAAATGGTTGGCTAACATTATTTTAGCATCAATAGCGTTTTCACAAGCCCCTACCAATTCCAATTCTTTAATTTTGGAAACATGCATACTTAGCAACCCTCTAGCTGGTTCTTCATCATCAACTATTAATACTTTATAGGTCTTCATATATCTTTTCGGTCTAATTGGATTGTTAAATTCAAATTAAATAAATTGTCTTTAAGGACAGTATCTAGCGTATAATATTCACCATAAATTAATTCCAACTGCTTCTTTATATTCAATTGTCCAATCCCTTTTTCTCTATTGACTACCTGCTTTTGCTTTATGCTATTAGCCACTTGAAAATGCAAATTATCCCTTTCATCAATAGCTGCTTTTATGCTAATAAATCCATTTGTATTAGATAAAGCGTCTCCATGCTTAAAGGCATTTTCTATTAAATTAATTAAAATTAAAGGCGCAATTTGCAGTCCTCCTAAAAAAGTAGGTTTCTCAAAAGTAATTGCTTTTTGTTTCGTATTTTTCATTCGATAGAGATTGAGCAAATTTTCCATATTTGCTATTTCTTTTTCCAAATCGACTTTATCTTTTTTACAATCATAAACAATGTACCTCAAAATTTCAGATAACTTAGCTATCATATCAGGCGTTGCTGGATGCTGAGAAGAAGCATAGAAATAAATATTATTCAAGGTATTAAATAAAAAATGTGGATTAATCTGGGCTCTTAAAAAATTCAGCTCGCTGGTTAATTTTTCATTTCTTAATGCAACTTGATTTTCAATAGACTTTATCATGGCTTGTCCTTGGAAATAGAGTATGCTGCTTGTAGCAATCAATAAAGCATAAAAGAATGCAGAAGCTATCGAATAAAAAATAGTCGATACAACATGATCATCAATACCATAGAGTAAGTAGTCTATGAGCAGATCAACACTAGTAAAAAATACTAATAATAAAACAGTAAAAGGAATATAAATGCCCCAACGTTTATTTTCAAAATAGGGGATTAAATATTTTATATGCAAAAAAATGACTAAGCCAAGCATACTTGCCATGACTATGGAGATAGCCAAAGAAAGGATTAAAGAAACATTACTTAGCGAAATGGAAAAGAGAAAATAAATCAATATCAATATCAGCCAAAAGCATAAGCCTATCCTTCGACCATATTTATTTAGCATAGCTCTATCCATAATAAAGATCTTCAAGGTGTTTTTAAAATATAAAGCTACCAATAAATTGTGGTCTTTTCGATACTTTTCAATGACAGACACCAAATCAGCTATAAACGGTTAGTTTCGGCCCCACTAACGGTTTTACTAGTTTTAAAACAACCGTTTATCAAGCATTCTTTACTTGTAAAAGGGGTTTGAATGTTCGTCATTGAATAAATCCCAGAAGGTCAATTTTAGTACTTACTTTTGGATAACGAATGCCGCTCTTTACGGATGCAAAAATGTATCGAATGGTCAAGAAAATATTCCCAATGAAGTCTATTGTAAGTACAAATAAAATTTCAAACATGAAAGATCATTTTTATCTATCTCTATTACTTGTTTTCTTTTTTAGTCAAACATCATTTGCACAAACAGATAATGGGGATATGAAAGAAAGAAAAAATCAAATCAAAATCAATTTAATTCCATTAGTTGCTTTTAATACAGTTCAATTATCTTATGAAAGAACCATCAAAGATAACTTTACAATTGGAGGAAGTATCAACGGTAGTTTTTCAAAGGATAGTCCTTCCTTTATTGATCTCGGTGGTATTACTGAATTGTCTTTTTCGGGCGATGAGTTCAGTAGTTTTGCCATCATGCCACAATTCAAATGGTATCCCAATTTAAGTAATAGAAAGGCACCACATGGATTTTATTTAGGTGGTTTGTTACGTTATCAAAATTTAGGCTACAAAACAGATGTCAAATATGATGATGTACTAACTAATACCTCAGATTTTAACATGGATACCGCTTTAAATTCTTTTTCTATAGGGATGGAATTGGGTTATCAAATAAAGTTTAAAAACAACTGGTTACTGGATTTCTCCTTTTTCGGCCCTCGTATGGCATTCCACACGCTGACTATAGAAACTAGCGAAACCTTAGACAATGAAACACTATCTGCATTATCCGAAGAACTTAACAATGTCATTGGTGGTAATCTTTTTGAAACGGATGCAACGGTAACCAATGATTCGGAAAAGGAAAAATTTACTTCCCTTGGTTTTAGATATGCTATTTCTGTTGGTTATAATTTTTAATGGATAACATAAAAAATTAAATTATGGAAAGTTCAAAGAATGACGAACCAGTTAAGGAATAGTTCAAAAATAAATTTACATTCTTAGCTTGCAATTTTTAAATCTAATTTCGTTAAAAAGCCTCGCCATAGCCCTGCTATGTCTACGTTTTTTTGCCTTATCAGCTTCAAAAATTGCTAACCAAAGAAACGTAACTTATTTATGCACGATTCCTAAGAAACTATCTCCTGAAATAAAAGAAGAAAGTATTATGGAGTCCATGGAAAAGATGGACAACGACATTGATGAATATATTGATGAAGGGGTAAAAAAAACAAAAACATTTTTCAATGGACTTATAATTGGAGTATTTCTTTTAATTCTTGCGGGAGGAATAGCTTATCTATTCTATGCCAACTATACTTATAGCGAAGGAACAAGAGCTGGCAGTCTCGTCAAAATTTCTAAAAAAGGTTCATTTCTAAAAACCTATGAAGGGCAATTGAAATTGGGTGGTATTAATTTAGACCATCCAAGTAAAGGTTTGAGTGATACTTGGAGCTTTTCTATTAGTGATAAAAGTGTTGCCCAACAATTAGAAAAACTGCAAGGTCAAAAAGTCATTCTTCGATATAAAGAAATTAACAAAGCGATGCCTTGGCAAGGTGATACAAACTATTTTGTTACTGCTATTGAAAAATGATTTGGGAGCATATAATAAGTAGTCGGACAAAATTATTCGGTAGTTTTAGCCCTAAAATTTACCCAATTAATTATTGCGTGCTACTTATTACACTTTAAAAATATAATTATGAAGATAAAAATCTCATTACTACTCTTAGTTTTATGCTTATTCTGTTTAACCGTTTCAAGTTGCTTCAAATGGGCAGCACGAGCTCACGATAAACTCCCAGATCAAACAGCACTAAACAAAAGCTACACCTACAAAGGAAAAGTAATCATTATAGGTGCAGGAGCCGCTGGTTTAGCCGCAGCAAAAGTCTTGGAGCAAAATAATATTGACTACACAATTTTGGAAGCCTCTGACCGATACGGCGGAAGGCTTAAAAAAAACATGACGCTTGCTGATTTTCCTATTGACATTGGGGCAGAGTGGATACATAGTGCGCCGATTGTTCTCAATAAAATGAAGGGCAAAGCAGGTGACCAAATAGATGAAGAGTTGATACCTTATCATTTAGAAGAAACGTATAATTGGGATGGCGAGAAGTATGAAAAAGTCTCACAATCTCAAAATGATTTCATGTATAATTTCTTGCCTGAATCCAAGTTCAAAAATTCCACTTGGTATGACTTTGTCAACGAAAACATCGCTGCAACAGTAAAGCATAAAATTCAATTCAACTCACCCGTTTCAGAGATTAATTACTCGGATGATAAAGTGCAGGTAAAAACAAAAAATGGGGAAGTTCACAGCGCAGATAAAGTACTGGTAACGGTTTCTATTGGTGTTTTGAAATCAAATCATATCAAATTTATACCTGATTTAAGCAAGGAAAGAAAGGATGCGATAAATGCAGTTGAATTCTTACCAGGCTTTAAATTAGTTATGAAATTCACCGAAAAATTTTATCCAGATGCAATAAACTGCAAGGTCAAATCTGGAGAAAAAGTTTTTTATGATATTGCGTTTAAAAAGGAAGCACAAAGTAATATTCTTGGACTCTTAGTAGCAGGAAATAGTGTTGAAGAATATTACAAATTGAACTCAGAAGAAGAAATAGTCAAGTCGGCTATAGCGGAACTGGACAATATATTTAATGGCAAAGCTTCTAAAACCTATACTGGTGAATACGTTTTAGAAAACTGGGGCCAACATCAATTTACGATGGGCACCTGGACTAAAGCATTCCTACATAAAAAATCTGAACTCAAAACCCTAAATAAGCCACTTGATAAGAAGGTTTATTTTGCAGGAGAAATTAATGATACTTATCAACAAATGGGTGTACCAGGAGCGGTATTGTCTGGCTATCATTCCATTGATAGATTATTAACTAAGGAATGAGTTCCAAATAAAAAATAAAGAATTTATAAATGAAAAATTTAAACACAATCTTATTCGGTATAATAGCACTATTATTGTTCATCGTTTCTTGCAAAAAAGAAGAAACAGCACCAGAAGTTGCAGCCTGTTTTACAACTTCTGTAACCGAAGCAATTGTAGGCGATGAAATAAGCTTTACAAACTGTTCCGAAAATGCCACCAGTTACACTTGGGATTTTGGAGACAATAGTTCAATTATTACCGATGAATCTCCTAACCATACTTATACTGCAGCTGGAGAATATATTGTAAAAATGGTGGCTGCCAATGACAACTGTTCAAATACTACTTCACAAACAATAACAATCACATCACAGTCAACTTCTTTTAATGGAAATGTGATTATAGTAGGTGCAGGAGCAGCAGGCTTAGCGGCGGCAAAAAAACTAGAAGAAGCAGGAATTGTGTATCAAATTTTAGAAGCAACTGACCACTATGGAGGTCGGATTCAAAAAAATGAAGATTTTGCTGACTTTCCTATTGACCTTGGTGCTGAGTGGATTCATACCGACAAATCAATATTAAACGAATTGATAGGTTCATCTGAGCCTGAACCAGATGTTGAAACTATTTTATACCAACCAACAGATTTTTATGTATTAGATGGTTTTGGTTATTACCAAATACCTGTTGTAGATATGGAAGCTTTTTATGCAGATTACTTTAAAGAATATAAATTTAAAAGTACCACTTGGTATGATTATATCAGCGAATATTTTGCTCAGCCCGTAGAACAGAATATCGTATATAACGCTAAAGTGAGTACCATAGATTATTCTGGTGAGCAAGTTACAGTTACGACAGAAAATGGAACGGAGTATCTGGCTGATAAAGTAATTTCTACAGTATCTGTTGGTGTATTAAAATCTAATTTCATCAACTTTATTCCAGCACTTCCAAGCGAACAAATAGCTGCCATAGAATCGGTTGAATTTCTCCCTGGACTTAAATTATTTATGAAGTTTTCCGAAAAATTCTATCCAGATGCCATTACTTGTGAAACACCTACTGGCGAAAAAACTTACTATGATGTAGCGTATCAGAAAGAAGCAGTTGACCATGTTTTGGGCTTATTATCCACAGGAACCTCTACAGAAGAATATTACCAGTTAGCCAATTCCCAAGCCATAGTTGACGCTGTATTAGCAGAATTGGATGATATTTATGATGGAGCAGCATCACAATTCTATACAGGAGATTACATTTTAAAAGATTGGGGGCAACAAGTAAATACATTGGGTTCTTGGACAAACCCCGCGGAGGCTTGCCCAGAAGATTTAAAGATTTCTCCTGAAGATAAAGTCTATTTTGCTGGAGCAACTTTCGGAGATATTTTTGATGCCGACGACAACATAACAAGTAATGTGCGTGGTTCCGTACAAGCCGCTATATTATCTGGATATGATGTTGTAGATAAAATCATAGAGTAAGGAAACAGGAACCAAATACCGACAGGTATAGTTATCTAATTTCGATCATTTTTTTGAATCTATCAAGGCTGGTCGCTGTGAAATTTCGTGATAACAGATGACATCTTCACAGAAATAATGGGCAACCATGCTTTTTCGAGTTGCACCTTTTTGTGTAATTGGACTTCCACCATGCAATAAATTAGCATGCCAAATAAAGACGTCTCCTTTCTTCGCATGAAAGGATTTTTTTTCATAATTTCCTTCATTAATAATTGCTTCGATTTTATCCTCGTAGTTTTTGTAACTGGTGTTCCCTATTTGCCAAGAAGTATTTCCTGAAAAATAATCTTGACAAGTAACGTATGGCAAGCGATGTGTTTTCGGAAAATAAAACAACGGTCCATTACCTTCATGCGTATCTTCAAGTGCCACCCAAACGGCAATGAGATAACCTTCAGGTTCCGTCGTCATATGAATAGAATCAGAATGTGCCCGTTGCTCACTTCCTTCAATAAAATTTATCGTTTGAAAGGGTACTACCTTTTTGCCCATCACAAAATTGAGTAATTTTAATAATCGTTCATTTCGAAAATATGATGTATTGATGATTTCAGATATCTTGTAGGCATCCATTACCTTTTTGCCTGTATAATTAAAATCTGTTTTTTGCTGCGCTAACAAGCGGTCAACTTCTTTATTCAACCGTATTACTTCCTCTTCATTATAAAAACCATTCAAGAGCATAAACCCTTGATCGATAAAATTGTGAATCTGCTCTTGTGTGGCTGAATCAAATGATTGAAAACTGGAGTTTTTCTCTAAATTCTCTTTTGCCATCGGTTTATCTAACCAAGGAATATCCTCACTCCGAACTTTAAAATCATGGCTTCCAAGTGTGCCAAAGACACTTTTTTCGATTCCATACTTTTTGTACAATTCCTTATTATGCTTCAATTTATCTCTATTTAGTAAATTATTAACCACATAAACAGGCTTTAAGGTGCGCAAAAAACCTGTGTATTTACTAAATATCTTTCGTAGTCTATCCATATTTTCTAAATTATCCGTTTATAGGATGAAGATTAAGTCTTAGGCAAAAAAGTTAATAAATCATCAATTGGGGAATTTATTATTTTACTTTGCCTTAGTAAAAAACAATAACTTAGTCATTTCACCGATGATCTTTTGTATCTCCAAATGACCAACTTATTATTTGCTCGTTACTTATGAGATAAAGTCACTATTTGATTGGTTCTCAATTATTCGTATCTTGTACCCGCAAATTTTTTGAACAAATTTACTTGTAAAACGTATTAAATTCTGTTCTTGAAACCCGAAAATGACATTTTTAAGTCAAAAGAATGCCATTTTCGGGTTTTCAATTGTAATAAAGATAAGTATTTTATGAAAGTTACTGAATATTTTGAAAAGGCTAATGGCCAAACACTTATATCTTTTGAAGTTTTACCACCACTTAAAGGAGGTGGTATGCAAGCAATTTTTGATACCCTTGATCCACTGGTAGAATTTAAACCACCCTTTATTGATGTAACCTATCATAGAGAAGAGTTTATTTACAAAAAACGACCAAGTGGCTACTACGAGAAAACAGCTATCCGTAAACGCCCTGGAACGGTTGGAATCTGTGCTTCTATTATGCACCGTTATGGTGTTGATGCGGTACCACATTTGATTTGTGGTGGCTTCACAAAAGAAGATACAGAAAATGTGTTGATCGACCTTAACTTTTTGAACATCAATAATGTACTCGCCCTACGTGGTGATGCACGAAAATTCGACCCAAAATTTATTGCTGAACCTGATGGTCATAAATATGCACTTGGCTTAGTCAAGCAAGTTTGCGATATGAATAATGGTAAATACCTTGATGCTAATATTGAAAATGGAGAAAAAACAGACTTTTGTATTGGCGTAGCTGGCTACCCAGAAAAGCATTTTGAAGCTCCGAACATTGATGCGGATTTGCTTCAGACAAAAGCAAAAGTAGATGCAGGTGCCGATTATATCGTCACGCAAATGTTTTTCGACAATCAAAAATATTTTGATTATGTGGATAAATGTCGTTCTATTGGTATCAATGTTCCGATTGTACCTGGTCTAAAACCATTGACCAAAAAATACCAACTCAATTCTATTCCGAGATTATTCTTTATTAACTTTCCTGATGACTTAGTAAAAGAAGCCTTGAAAGCTAACGACTCAGACGCCATAAAAGAAATAGGTATTGAGTGGTGTATCCAACAATCGAAAGAACTAAAAGCAAAAGGAGTTCCTTGCCTCCATTATTATACCATGGGTGATCCTGCTACGATCAGAAGAATTGCAGAAGCTGTTTACTAATTCAACAGCGATTAAACAACTACAAAAACCTCTAAGATGGCATTTCTAAAAAAAATATCTCTGCTAATATCATTTACTTTATTAGCGGCTATTGGTATTGCTCAAAACATAACAAAACCAACAGCCTTTATTCCAAATTATACAAAACATTTTACGCCTCATCATCTATTGGTTGATTATTTTGAACACGTTTCTAAAAATAGTGAACAGGTCATTTTAAATGAGTACGGTAGAACGAACCAACAACGACCACTTATCTATGCCATCGTATCGTCTGAAAAAAACATCAAAAACATAGAGCAAATCCGTACTCAACATATTGACAGAACAGGTCTTGAAAACGGCATAAAAAATAGCGACCAATCCTTGGCAATAGTTTGGTTGAGCTACGGTGTGCATGGTAACGAAGCAGGTGCATCAGAAAGCTCTATTGCAACCATCTACGATTTGGTCAATTCAGACAATAAAGAAATACAATCTTGGTTAGAAAACACCGTAGTCATTATGGATCCTTGTATCAACCCTGACGGCTATTCAAGATATACACATTGGAATTGGAATGCAGGTAATAAAATTCCTAATCCGAATGCCCTTTCTTATGAACACAATGAACCTTGGCCTGGTGGACGTGTCAACCATTACCTCTTTGATTTGAACAGAGATTGGGCTTGGCAAACACAAGTTGAGACTCGACAAAGACTAGACATTTATAATGAATGGATGCCACATATTCATGTTGACTTCCATGAACAGGGACATAATGCACCTTACTATTTTGCACCAGCAGCACAACCATTTCACGAACACATTACCGATTTTCAATCTGACTTTCAAACAGAAATAGGTATTAATCATACGAAATATTTTGACGAAAATGGTTGGCTCTATTTTACTAGAGAAATTTTTGATCTGTTTTATCCTTCCTATGGAGACACCTATCCAACCTTTAATGGTTCTATCGGTATGACTTACGAACAAGGTGGTCATAGTAGAGCAGGTCGAGCAATCCTTATGGAAAATGGTGATACCTTAAAGTTAATAGATCGTATTTTGCATCACAAAACAACTGGCTTATCAACGATAGAAACTTCTTCGAAAAATGCTGATAGACTAAACGAACAGTTTGAAGAATATTTTAGCCAAGCGGCTACTAATCCTGTCGGTAAATACAAAGCCTTTGTTATCAAAAACTCTAATGATAAGAAAAAAATAAAAGCACTTTGTACTTTTTTGGATAAGCATAAAATTGAATATGGTCGTAGTACTAATAAAAGCATCAATGCATTTGATTATACGACTGGAAAAAAAGGAACTGTCAATATTTCGGATGATGATTTGGTGATTAGTGCTTACCAACCAAAGTCTGTTTTGGTACAGGTTTTATTTGAACCAGAATCTTTTTTAGTTGATTCACTAACCTATGATATCACAGCTTGGGCGATGCCTTATGCTTATGGATTAGATGCTTATGCCGTTCCAACAAAAATAGATGTGAGTAAGAAATATGAATTTGAAGACTATCGTCTCGATATAGGAAGTAGTAAAAAACCTTATGCCTATGTCACCGAATGGAAATCTTTGGCAGATGCACGTTTTGCAGGAGCCTTGATGAAAAAAAATATACAAGTTCGTTTTGCTACCGAACCTTTCGAAACAGAAGGTAAAAAGTATGCTGCAGGAACGATCCTCATTACTCGTGCCGACAATAAAACCGTAGACGATTTAGACAAGACGATTCAATCATTAGCTATTGACTATCAGCAGACTATTTATGGTATAAAATCTGGTTATGTAACGAGTGGCTCTGATTTTGGCTCTGATAAAATGCAGTTGATGAAAAAACCTAAAATTGCATTAATCAGCGGCGAAGGAACCTCGCCCAATTCTTTTGGTCATATTTGGTATTATCTGGAACAAGATTTGGATTACCAATTAGCAGTTGTTCCTCTCGATGCTTTAAGTCGAACCTCACTTGATGGATTTAACATATTGATTATGCCAGATGGCGGCTATGCAGGTCTTAACAAAAATGTATTAGACAAAGTGAAGAAATGGGTCTCAGGTGGTGGTCGCTTAATCGCTATAGGATCTGCCCTTTCTAAACTAACTGATAAAGAAGGTTTTACTTTAAAAAAGTATGCGACAGAAGAAGAAAAAAGTGCAGCTAAAAAAGCTAGAGAGAAAGAAGCATTAGAAAAACGTTTCCGTCATTACGAAAATCAAGAACGAGAAGCAATTGTAAACTATATGCCTGGTGCTATTTATAAACTTAAAATTGACAATAGTCATCCACTTGCTTTTGGTTTACCTGATTATTATTTTTCGCTAAAAACAAGTAGCCGTAGTTTCGATATTTTAAAGAATACTTGGAACGTTGGTTATATTGATGATAATCCACGTTCTATCGGATTTGCTGGATCAAAAGCAAAAGAGAATGCAAAAAATACAGCCGTCTTTGCTGTTCAAAAAATGGGAAGTGGAAGCGTGGTTTATATGGTTGATAATCCACTATTTAGAGGTTTTTGGTATCAAGGAAAATTCCTATTTAGCAATGCTTTATTTTTTCAATAAGTAAGTGCTTAAACGAAACTAAAACAAAACTACTGAACAAGTGATAAAGGTTTTCAGTTCACTTTGATCAGTTCAAATGAAAAAAACGATTTGCTATTTTTTACTACTTCTTGCAAGTAGTATCTCTTTTGCACAAACGGATAATCGAATTGCAAAAGGAACGACAACACTTTTTAGTGTTGAGCAAATCTATATGCCTACGGTAAAAAATCAAACACTGCAAGAAGCAGAGCTAAATAGGCGACAAGACAATACTGCACCTCGATTTGCTGAAAGCTTTGTACAAAATATCTCTCCAAAGACACATGGCAATTGGGAAGTACTCCAAAATGGTAAAGCTGTTTGGAGACTACGCATCAGTTCACCGACTGCACATTCTTTAAATTTTGGATTCACAAACTATCAAATGCCCGAAAGTGGAACTTTAGTTATTTATGATACTAATTGCCAAAAAATTATTGGCCCATTTTCAAAAGCAGATAATGAAGAGCATGAACAATTATGGACCCCCATTATCCAGTCTGATGATGTTATTTTAGAAGTACAGCTCAACGACTATAGTTTACACCAACAATTAGAATTAAATCTTCAATACGTCAATCATGATTTTATCGGTTTTGGAAGAATGGCAGCATCAGGCGCTTGTAACTTAGACGTCATTTGTGGATTAACAGATATGTGGCCGCAGGTTGATCCTTATCGAGATATTATACAATCGGTCGCCGTTATTTCAACTGGAGGGCAAACCTTTTGCACTGGTTTTTTAATCAATAATACCAATCAAGATTGTACACCTTATTTTATGACTGCCGACCATTGCGAAATCAATAGTAGTAATGCCGCTTCATTAGTAAGTTATTGGAATTTTGAAAATTCCTATTGTCGCCAACCAGGCACTGCAGAAAGTGGACAAAATGGCGATGGTGTTTTGACGGACTTTAATACGGGTGCTTTTTTTCGTGCCGCATATACTCCTACCGACATGGTTTTGTTAGAACTCGATGATCCTGTTTCCGAAAGTGCCGCAGCCTTTTTTGCAGGCTGGAATCGAGATACGATTCCACCTGAAAAAGCAATTGCTATTCATCATCCGAGTACTGACGAAAAAAGAATTAGTTTTGAAAATGCTACTTGTACAATTACCTCTTATGGCAACAGTGATATAAATCCAAATGGCACACACATTCGTGTAGAGGATTGGGATATTGGTACAACTGAAATTGGCTCTTCAGGTTCACCTCTTTTTGACCAAGATAAACGAGTTGTGGGGCAACTAAATGGAGGCTTAGCAGCTTGTGGCAATAACGATCCAGATTGGTATGGCTGGTTTGCTAAATCTTGGGAAGGTGGTGGCACTCCATCTACTCGTCTCAAAGATTGGCTCGACCCTGACAACTTAAATCTACTTTTTTTGGATGGTCGCTACGATAGTAATTGCACCGTATTTCAAGAATATGTTTATGATACTATTACTATTTGCAATGACCAAGACTTTAATTATAGCATCAATTTTAGCGATCAGTTTTTAAGTAACATTAGCTTGCATGTAGAAGGTATAGCCGATAGTCTATATAGCTTTAGTGATGAACAACCAATAATTGGAGGAAGTACTCTTTTTAGTATTGATGTACCCAATACTTCTGTGGGATCATATGAAATTGAAATTACAGGAAGCGATGGAACAAATGAACAAAAAATCATACTTGCGTTTACTATACTAGAAATGGAATTGGAAACTCCAACTATTCTTATGCCGATGGATATGTCAACTGTAATGAGTAGTAGTCCGACTTTTTCTTGGATTAATAATAGTCCACAATTATTGTATGATATTGAAATAGCTACTGATCCTTTTTTCAATACGATGGTATTAGATACCGCTGGGCTTGTTTCTAGTGCTCATATTTTTTTATTAGGAAATACAACATCAACTTACTACTGGCGGTTACGTTCTTATAATCATTGTGACACTAGTTTGTGGTCATCCATTTACAGTTTCATTACTCCTACTATTGAATGCTTTCCTTATGCCTCTACGGATTCCATCCGTATTGATTCAGCAGCAAATTTGATATATACTTCAACCATTTCTGTAACAGATAGTTTTCCGATAACAGATATTAATATCCACCTTATCGGACAGCATAGCAATACTGCTGATCTCATTATTTCTGCTAGCAGTCCAATAGGAACGAGTGTCAAATTATTGCACGAAAATTGTTCGATGGCAGGAGATTTTGATATGATATTCGACAATGAAGGTGAGACAATAATTTGTCCGTTAGATGATGCATCAATTATTCAGCCAATCGGAAATTTAACTCAATTCAATGGAGAAAATCCGTTTGGTGATTGGACACTAACTGTTATTGACACAAGCAACACCAATGGTGGTCTTATTGAAACTTGGAAAATTGATCTTTGTATCGCAACAGAAAAAGACTACAATGTTATCATAAATCCTAACCCTGTAGATGTATGTCTTGGCGATACCGCTCATTATACAATTGAAGTTGGCTCCGATTTTAATTTTTCAGGTGTCAACTTATATGCAGTAGGTTTAGTTCAGGGTGACACTATTCATTTTGAGAATAATCCTATAAGTTCGGGAGGTCAAACAGATGTACAAATTTCAGGAAATCTACAAGAAGGTGAACATCTTTTCTATTTGATTGCTGAAGATATTTTTAGTACGATTACCACTCCAGTAAACATCAATGTCATTGGTAGTAATAGTTTAAACCTAAGTAATATACTTCCTGCTGATGAGTCAATAGAGTTACCTTTAATGCCTACTTTTAGTTGGGATAGTTTATACGATGCACAATCATACACCTTACAAATTGCGACAGATTCTTTATTTAACAACCTTATCAGTACAGAGTCTTTTGAAGACAATTGGTATACCTCATCTGTTATTTTAAACCCATTGACGACTTATTATTGGAATGTAGAAATCACTAATATTTGTGGCTATAGTTCCACATCATCTACTAATCAATTTACAACAATTGGCGGTTTTGGATTTAGTGCCAATCCAGCAAGTATAGAAATTTGTAATTCGCAAGATGCTGTTTTTGATTTAGTTGTTGGAACAGGTTTCTCGTCAAATGGTGTAATGATCAATATTGTAGATTTCCCTGCTGGAGCAAATATCAATTTCAGTTCAAATCCTACCCTACCTGGTAGTTCTGTACAGACAACCATTACTAATTTATTCACAACAAACGAAACTAATTACACCGTCATATTAGAAGCGACTGATGGTTTCTTCCAAGCGACCACAGCAGTAGAATTAACATTATTACAAGCACCAACAGTTCCTACTTTAATCGCACCTATAAATAAAGCAGTAAGTCAAGAACTAAACCCTAGCCTTACTTGGGAAGCTGCTGATTATACCACCGATTATTTAATCGAAATTGCTTTAGAAGAAACCTTTAATGAAATTATAGAAACGACAATCACTAGTTTAACAAACCATACTATTTCTACTCCACTAAATGAAGGAACAGAATATTTCTGGAGAGTGGTATCGAATAATTCTTGTGGTAGTGCAGGTTCGTTTATTTATTCATTCAAAACTTTAGGTACTTCGTCAATCACTTCCTTCGAAAAAGAAACAGCAATATTTCTTTTCCCCAACCCTACTACAGGAATTATTGAACTTACCTTTTCCGACCAACAACATCTATTTGAACAAGTTGAACTTTTTAATATTCATGGACAACTACTTATGCGTCAGGCTTTAAGTTTACCCAACAATAATCATAAACTAAATCTAGCTTCTTTTGGTAAAGGTATCTACCTTTTTAAGATTAGTAGTCCCAATAAAGTACTTACCCAAAAGGTTATTGTGCAGTAATAAACGTTCTTCCTCGATTCGTGCAGTACACCTGCGCTTGTATATGCGTCTGCAAACTTTTGATATAATCGCTTTCTTTGGGCTTGGGAAGAAATTCACAACCCCAACTTTAAAGGCGTCCATTTACACGCCTTTATAGAACAAGTAACCAATAATAGATATAACCTATCTCCTTCTAAATGGATTGAACAAACTAATGCTATTGGTTTAATTTCTAAAAGAGGTAGACATGGCGGTGGTACTTTTGTGCATAAAGACATTGCTTTAGAGTTTTGCTCTTGGTTCGATCCCTATTTTAAAGTCTATTTGATGAAGGCTTTTCAAGATCTCAAAGAAAAAGAATTTGATCGTGCTGGATTACAATGGCACATCAGAAAAATTACCGATAACATCGACGAAGCTCGTAACTTCCTCGATACTATTCCAGGACAAAGCCCCGAACTTAACAGAATCGAACAAATGAAAAAAATAAACAAAAAGAAAAAATAATATAACTCAAAAAGCTATCGCTTTTCGATGCACAAAAAAAAGATTGAAGTTGTAACTTCAATCTTTTTTTTATGCCTAGTATTTCTTGTAAAGTATATTCAATTGTTACTTGTAAATTTGCTAACCCAAAGCGTCGTCTAATATCCGCTATACAAACATTCTCCTTTCAGTCAAACGTCGTATAGCTTCGACATTATAGCGACACGCTTACACTTTGGGACAAACAGATACTCTTTCTATTTCGCAGATTCTGTTTTCCACCACTCCTTACATTCTTTAGCAAGACTATCTTGCTTTTCTAGAAGATTAAAATTTGTATATAAATCCCTTTTTCCTCTGTAAACACCAATACAAAATAAAGCATTTGCCCCTAGAGTCGTCATTTCTGGATTAAGAAAAGAGGAATGGGAAAAGAAAATTGGTAAAGCAGGTTTTTTTGAGTCTATATTTTTGATTAAATAATTTATATCATCCTTTTCTACCCAGCTATCACTGTTTTCAAAAAAATCATAACCGTCAATTGATATTATTTTTGGGTGTTTATACTTTTTAGATATCGGTTTAAATAAGGGAATAGTACTATCATGCATACTATGAATTCGTTCTATTTCTTGTACAGAAATAGTCAGTGATAAAAATTCAAGTGGACTTAAATCTAAAATGGATTGTATCTCCTTAATTTCTTCAATTGAGAGTGGAGCAACTTTCTTTTGTTGCGTACAACTAGTAAAAATTAATACTATAATTAACATGAAATCGTATTTCATCATATTCATTACTTAAAATTTGGCATTATATATTTTTTGGATTTCACCATAATCACTGCTAACAGAAGTAGTTGTTTGAACGCCTGTTTTGCTATTTACTCCATATCCATTTCTTGAATAAGTATAATGAGTTCCATTCTTGCTGGTACCTAGATAAGTCGAGGCATGCGCAGGAATGGGCTTTCCAGAAGCTTTGCTTGTACCTATATAACCATATGTAATTATTGATTCGCCAAATACAGCATTAGAGAATTCTCCTTCATTGAACCCATATTCAGTATAAGTATTGAAAGAATCTGGATTTCTAGCCCCGAAGTAGACTACACTAGGTTTCAGGGATGATGCTTTTTTAAAGAGTCCAATTGAAAGTGCACAATCGAAACAATTTGCAGTTGCTTCTTCACTTGTTACACCTTGAAGAACACCATGTGTTTCAGATATCGGATTATCATTTCCAAAGTTTACTGTTTTAAAAGGCAAGGTACTTGAGAATTCAGATGTATTATTAAACATCGTTGCAACCTCATCTTTAGATTTTCCAAAAATATTATTTTCCTCTCCTATGAACTCCCATAAAGACTGAGCAGTATCTCCTGGTTCCTGAATTAATTGCAAATTATTGTCTTTATCTAAAGTAGGAATCCAGTCTGTATTTTCAGCTGACATACCAGTAGGATCGATCAACAACAATGGATTGTTATGTACATAATGATAAGGCGTCCACTCTGCAAAATCACTTGCGAGCGGGTCGACCGCGTTCCACCTAGCAATACTTGCGTCATAAAACCTTGCCCCATAATCATGTAAATTTAAGCCGAAGTCCTCGTTCAATTCTTTTCCATTAAACAAATAGGGGTTAACACCTGCACCACTTCCAAAAA
>JAHDIP010000133.1 GCA_020630735.1 Saprospiraceae bacterium
CTTACTGATAATGCTCTAAAAAATGATGTAATAAACAATGCGTCCCGTTCTATTAATTTGGCAAAAAACAATTTTAATAAAAATAGAATTAATGATCAAAACACTTATGCTCGTATACTTACTTTTGAAGGTTTAGTCGCTAAAAAACAAGGACAATATTCAGAAGCATTAGCTTACTTCAAAGAAGCATTAAGTATTCGGCAAACACAAGTTTCTAAAACTTTTACAGCTGTGTCTTATAGGAATATTGGCGAACTTTTAGCTCAGCAAAAAAAATGGGAAGCAGCATTACCCTATTATCAATCAGGTCTTATCGAATTGGTAATAGGATTTGAAGATCAAGATTATAAAACGAATCCTGAATTAAATCAAAGTGTCCGATCAAAAGACGAATTAATAAAGTTGTTGCATGCAAAGGCAAAAGCCTGTAGAGCTATTGGACATGTAGAAGTTGCCTTACAAACCTACGAGCTTAGTATTGCCTTTATTGACAACATCAGGAAGGACTACTTAGCCAGTGGTTCTAAATATTTCCTAGCTCAAAAATCTATAGAAGTTTACGAAGAGGCTATTGAATTAGCCTTAGAGCAAGGTAATAATGAACTAGCTTTTCAGTTCGCTATGAATAGCAAATCAAACATGTTACTCGATGCCTTGAAACATGGCGAAGCTTCATTCAAAAACATTCCAGAATCTTTGCTCAAAAAAGAGAATGACCTTAAAATGAATATCGCTTTTCTGGAACGAAAAATGGCAAGCGAAAAAGATTCTACCACCTTACTAGAACTATCCAAAGAACGATTTAACACCAAACAAGCTTTTAATGACTTTATTAGTCAATTAGAAAAAGACTACCCTAAGTATTTTGAATTAAAGTACAGTACAAAAAAAGTAACAATTGAAGAAATTCAACAAAAATTAAAAGAGAATACAGCACTTATTGAATATTTTTTTGGTAAACAAAATAGCTATGCTTTTAGCCTAAGTAGTAGTACTTTTGAAGTATTTCAATTAGGTAAAGTAGAAGACTCAGAACAGGCAATAATTGACTGTTATAAATCGCTATCAAAAAACATTAAAAATCCAATTGAAGAATTTAATACATTTACGATTTCTGCTCGGAAAATATTTCAACAACTATTAGCTCCTATCTTAAAAAAGCTTCCGTCATCAATAGATCAACTAATCATTGCAGCCGATCATAAATTGAATTATATCCCATTCCAAGCATTACTAATGCAGCATCAAGAATCTAATTTTGTAGAACCTCGTTTTGATACCTTACATTATTTAGTACACCGATATGCTATTTCGAATATTTATTCTGCAAAACTCTTACTGCAAGCTCCTGCCAATCGACACGAATTTAATGCTGACTTTTTAGGTTTTGCTCCTGTATTTGATGTAGACGAAAATGGTACTTTTAGAAATGGAACACTGGACAACTTGGTCTATAATATGCAAGAAGTAAGTATGATTGATTCTATTTTAAATGGAACAATTTATTTAGCCGAATCAGCCAAACGAGATCGGTTTGTACAAGATGTAGATCGGCACAAAATTCTTCATTTGGCCACTCACGCTATTATTGATGATGACAAACCATTGAACAGTCGGTTTTATTTCTACGACGACTCTTTAACAATTGGCGAAATTTATGCCTTACCAATGCATACTCAATTAGCTGTACTAAGTTCTTGTAGTACTGCTGATGGAAAGTTGAAAAATGGTGAAGGCATTATTAGTCTTGCAAGAGCATTTATGTATGCCGGATGTTCCAGTATTATTTCGAGTCTTTGGGAAGTCGACGACCATAAAGCACCTAAAATTATAGTTGCATTTTATAAGCAATTATTAGAAGGAAAAGAACAGCATATTGCACTACAAGAAGCACAAAAAAAATATTTATTAAATGTCGCATTCACCAACGAAGCACATCCTTTCTACTGGGCAAGTTTTATCCATTTAGGAAATTCAGAAGCGCTTTTTTCGAGAAACTATTATCTTCAAAAAGGCTTAGCGATGCTTCTCATACTTGTTATGCTCTTTTATCTTTGGCGTAATCTTTCAAAAAAATAAGCTACACAACTAAATATTAAAAATATTATTTATTTCCATAATCCATAAAAGGCTTGATTTGGCAACCCCAAATCAAGCCTTCATTATTCTAAGAAATAAGGCGTTATCCAAATAATCAATAGTAGTTCATAAATTTTGCGTATATTGATTACATGGCGCCTAGATCAAAAGTATTAATTCATCTTTCCTAGTCTTTATTTAATAACTATTTTCTTCACTTGCACATCATCACCATTTTGGATACTCAATAAGTAGAATCCGTTGGTAATTGTTGCTACATCTAATTCTACAAAAGTAGAATTTACATTTTGACGTAAAACAACCTTTCCATAAGTATCGACGATTTCAATCATTGTATCTTCGTAAGAAGATGGTAACTGAATGTTTAATTTATCCAATACAGGATTAGGAAATACATTGATGTCTGTAATCTCTTTTTGCTCACCACCAAAAGTAAAGGTAGTACATCCGCCAGAGTTTGAAGAACCACCAGTCCAAGTACACGTTGAAGAATATGTACTAGATTCAGAACCACAATTAGCTCTTACACGCCATTCGTAATTTGCGTTTTTAGACGTGCCATTTATACCTAAACTATTTGTTGTACTATTAAAAGTATTATCAGTAGACCAAGTACCACCAGCGGCTCTAACTTGTACATCGTAGCTAGATGCACCAGCTACTGCATCCCAATTAAGAGTAGCAGTTCTAGCTTTAATATTAGTTACATTTAATCCTACTGGTGTGTCACAAGAACCTCCTGTTCCACCACCACAAGTATTAGGGCAAGAACCTCCACAGTCAACACCTGTTTCGTCTCCGTTTTGTACACCGTCAGTACAAGTTGGTCCTGTACCACCACCGTCGCCAAAAGCATTTCCAATACCAACTGCGTAAAAAGCATTTGTTGTTTCTTCAACTTGTGAAGAGTTAGCACCAAAGATATCAGCAGCAGATTGAATACAAGCATTACGAGCATCAATATACTGAGAGTTTGAAGATAAATATACAGATTCTGTTCTGTAGAAAATTTGAGCAGCTTCTACAATACCGATACCATTTACGCTATAGCTATTTCCGATATCATTTACACCAGACTTACCTTCTGTAAGGATATAAAAACAGTGATTTAATACACCACTATTATAGTGTACACCACCATTATCTCCAGAACCAGCGTACCAGTAATCTCCTAGGTAAGTATCAGGATGACTTTTTGCATTAGGGTTAGCCATATCACGAAGAGGACCATAACTTTGTCCAATATCTTCACCTACTAACCAGATATCTTTTTCAGGAGCAGCAAAAGATTCAACACATGCTGCCCAAATATCACTAAAGCCTTCGTTCATTGCACCAGACTCGTAAGAGTAAACTAAATCAGCTGTACTACTACAGATACCGTGACCTATTTCATGTGCAGCAACATCTAAAGATGTTAACGCATCAAATGTACTTCCATCACCATAAGTCATTACCGAACCATTCCAAAAAGCGTTGTCGTAGTCTCTACTATAGTGTACGTAACTTTTGATTACAGCACCATTTCCATCATAACTATCTCTATTATGATATTGAATGAAATAATCATAAGTCATTTCAGCCCCCCAGTGAGCATCCAAAGCAGCATTATTTTTATTGGCATTATCCCACTCAGCAGCTGTCCAATTATTATCATTATCAACAAAGTCATCCGCACGATTGTATCGAGTCAATTCTTTCATATTATACGTCTCAATACCACCACCTCTAGTTGTTTCTCTCAAATAGAATCCACCACTAGTAGCGTTTGCCTCAATATCTCTAGTACCGCTATAACGAGTTGCAGCCGTTCCAGCAGCTAAGCTTGCTAAAGAAGAAGTAGCAAAAGGAACTGCAACTTCGTGCTCATGATCTGCATGCGTATGAGCATGTGTATTATGGAAACAATGTTTGATTATTGGATTAACATGTACAATTGCTCCGTTTTGAGCATCAACATATATAAAATCTCTACTCAAAGGATTAGACGCATAGATATTAAATTTGTACGCCAAGGTAGGCTCCATATTTCCTCTATAGTTATCTACAATTACCAATTCTCCTGTTGGGTAAAAGGACTCTTTATTTTCAGACTTCATAGCCCATTTTTCATTGTCTTCAGTATCCCACATATACTCATCAGCATCTATAAAGTTAAGTGCACTTGTCAATGCATCTGCTTCAGATAAAGTAGGAGTTGTATCAAAGTCTTCGATTAGACTATACTCTCCATTCATTACTTCTACTGTTCCATTTTTACTGTGTAATGTGTATTTTTTATATTCAACAGGTACACCATTGTAAATTTGTTGATACTTAGTGTGTGTAAACCCTAAAGCATCAGTCGTTTCAGAAATTTTGTTTAATTCTTGCTTGTCATCAAGTAATAATTCTGTTTCAATCATTCTTTTTGTCTCATCTAAAGTTGTTCCAGAATTGTCAAATTTTTGGAACTTCAAAATACCTTGAGCATCGTATTTTTTATTTAGATTTTGTAACACTGCTTCTTGTGCAGTCATGAAGTTTGCGACTAGCATAATGCAAAATGCTAGTACAATTCGGTTAGTTGTACAGTTCATTAATTTGTAAAGTATTTAGTTAATAAAAAATGTTTATGGCAACAAACGTATTGTTATAAACCAACTCAATTGACTTATAATTACATATAATTTTTTAGGATTGCGTTATTTACAAACGCATTAAAGTGGTGCCAAATAGCTAATACTTGTGTTTAAGAACACTGTATTTTATAGATTTAATATCTAAATTCTCTTGAGAAATGATGTTTGATAATTAGGAGGATGCAGTAATAGTGTGTTTATTTATTTCAAATTACAAACAAATTTAATATATAATTTCGATTTGTTCGCATAAAATCAATATTTTTCTTCCAGATATCACATTTTAACAAATTATATATTTTTACATATTGAAAAATAATAAACATATTGTTATTTGACGGTTCAAAATAAGAAAATTATTCTCCTACAATCAACTGGTCTTCCAATTGAAGTGTGGAACCATTGCCAAGCATATAAAGATAGGTAACGTTTTTTGCAGTGTATTCCTTTACGGTGATTTTGCTTGAACCAAATTCTGGTTTCTTTTGATAAGCTGCAAAACCCTGTTTGCAATTATCGAGTGATACTTGCTCTATAGTCAACTCAGATTTGTCTTTAGAGGCTAAACCGATAACAGCTCCACTAATGGTAGCAGATAGTACATTCATTTTCGATGCCTCCCCTACACTAATAGCTTTATCTCCACAACCTTGAAATTGACAATTAAACACTGTTAATTCTGAACCAGAGACATCTAGTCCGTCATTTCCTGTATTGATAAAAAACGAGTCATTCAGTTTTCCTTGACAAAAATCTGCATCGAAGCCATCAGCAAAGGTTTCGCTAACGGTTATCCGAACGATGTCAAAATTAGAACGAAAAATATTGAGCGCATCTTCGCAATGATTTTGTGTAAACACACAATCTCTAATCTTCACATCCGACTCATAAAAATTGACTGCCCCTGTCAGCATCCAACCTTCGTAGTTAAGAGTATTCATATTTTCAAATCGAACGTGATACAATTCTGAACGTTGGTCAGTTTGTAAAACAGTAAAACCATTCATTGTTTTATCTTCCGAATAAATAACAATTGGGTCTTTCTCCAAACCATTCATCAATAAAGGAGAATGCGAAATGAATTTTGTTTTATTTATAAAATTCAAAACCGTACCTGCATCAAATTGTACTCGATAACCTTTAGGAATAATAATATCTTTCGTAATGGTATGTTTTCCTCTTTGAAAACGAATAACTTTATCTTCTACTGAAAAATAGCTTGTCGATTCTAATGTATTATTTGCCATCAGTGCTTGAACTGGACTCGCATTTTGAGGTTCTACAAAAGAAGATACTCTAGTATGTAAAACATTTTTCAAGCCAGGCAACTTAAAAAATACAAAGCGAGTTTCGGAAGGCGCATCCACTTCAAGTACTACTTTCATTTTCGAATTAACATTCGGAAATATGATAGGCTGCTTTACTAGCGTATCACGTAGTTGCTCATTAGCACTATAACCAACTATTTGAACAGGATATTCATGTAAATTTTTGACTTTTAATTGTCGGTCTTTGCCTTTGCTTGTCCAATTAGATGCCACAGAATGAGCTTCAAAAGGTTGGATATAACGTCTAACTTCTGTAGCTCGTTTGATCAATTTATCTTTCTTAAATTCGAAGTCAGGAAATTCATTTTGAATAAAAGCAGTACGCTCATCAAGCCCTTTTTGTATAGAATCAAAAAAAGTTTCCAAATAATCCGTAGAACTGAATTTATCCAAAAAATAAAAATAACGTTCGGCAAATGCTTCATCTTGAAACAACATCACTTGAGGTCGACCGATTTGATTTCGATAAGCCCGATAGCCCATAATGTCCAGCTTCATATCTCCCCCCGCAAAGCCGTCAAAACCAATAGGTTCTAACTTACCAATTATAGGATTATAATAGAAGCGTTGGTTGTGCCAATAGGCAGCATGATAAGCTCCCATTACATCAATGATAGCATAGTATTTTGCTAGTAGTTCAATATCAAAAATCTCTGAGGCAGGTTGCAATCCTTTTTGAAACTGTAGCATTAAATTTTGAGCGATTTCGAACTGCTGCATTAAGGCAGATGACTTCTTAAGCTTTGATTCTTTAAAGGTACTAATAGGTGCATTCTCAACTTTAGCTACTTGTGTATTGATGCCTCGATAAATCCCCAATTCTAAATTTCGGCGATTCGTATCCCAATAAGCATCTTCCGAAAAACGAAGCAAAGGACCTTCTCTACGAGACTTCGACTCGACCAATTGTTTTTCAAAATGTTCTTCAATAGCATAAACGCCTCGTACTTCTCCATTGACTTTTAGATGCACAAAATCATAGCGAGTCGTCAAGACATCTTCTCGTTCAAATAATTGGTGCAACACCCATTCATATGTATGATAACGAGACTTAGGCGTTTGCAGAGAAAAACTCGTCATATGACGCCAAGCATAACCGCTTTTTAGTTTTACCCTAAACGACCATTTGTCTCCTCTAAGATGATCTAACCAATCGCCCTTCAATCGCAATTGGGCTGGATAAATGCCAGAACTATCTTCGAGGTTTCCCTTCACCCAACTATCTTCGCTCGTCACCAATACACCTGCACGCAAAGCTTCCTTACGCTTTTCTTTTAAGCGATTGTAATTTTTTTCTTTGATGTCTACATTAATCGTTTCGATATCGAAATGAGCTTGCTCTGATTGGAAGGTTCTGATTTTAAAATCATCATAAAAGTAGTCGTGATGGCCATCACTATACAGATATACTTTAAGTTCTTCAGCTTTTTTGTGGTAAGGAATTTGGACGGTATTGCGAAGTTGCATCCAACCTTCTCGATAATGCTTAACAACTTTTTCTGATTCAACATAAAAGCTTGTATCGTTTGGAATAGCTGCAACCAATACGATTCGACCATTTTTATATTGACCTTTATTTACCCATACTGTCGTTTCGTAAAAAAGACCTGGTTCAGGTTTTTTGATAATATGTGTTACACCATATTGAGTACTAGCCCCTTTTTTTATTCGACAAGAATAGTCGCCTGAAAACGACATTGTATCGGTCTGATTTTCTACTCCTCCAAACCAATGACCATTGGAGTAAAATTGATTTTCCCAAATATTCTCAGCATCGAAATGAATGATATCTTTATTGCTAATACTGCTATTCAACAAATAATTGGGATAATAATTATCATACAGTCTCTTTCCTACATAAAGCATCAATAAGATGCTTAGTATTCCAAAAATCGCTTGCCATAGTAATGTACGCTGTTTTCTACCTTTTATTAGCATTAAGTAGTTGTTTAATAGACGTTATATCAAAATATTTTTATGAGATAAAAAAGATGGATTTTTTAATCAATCGAGGAACGCACGGAATCTAATACCCGAGGTATTAAGTAGCTCACAATAATTAATTGGGTAAATTTTAGGACGAAGATTTTTTTGATAGATTTTCTCAAAAAATCAATGCATAGCAAGGCTACGGATTTATTTCTTGAGGAAATATAACGGAAAAAGATCGTTATAAAATACCGAAGTAATTGTGGTGCGCTACTTAAGATGAGTACGTGACAAAGAGTGGTGGAAAAAGACAATTTTTTCGCCATATGAAATTATTTGATATAACGTCTAAAAAGCGCAAAGTTCGTTTTTTAATCTTTATTCGCAAAGCATTTATTCCTTTTTACAAAGAATTAATGCACGAGTTAAAAACAAGAATGATTTCTTAATCTATTCAAAACACCTTATATTGAGAACAGATAAAAAATTATTCAAAAAAGTTATGAACCTAAGAAATCTTTATTTCACTCTTTTTTTATTCTTCAGTCCATTACTAATCTCTGCTCAAGTCGGTCATCATGGACAATGCGGCACTCTTCCAAATCCATCAGAAACACAGCGTTTGCTTAAAAACAAAGAATTTGCTACCCAATTTAGTACTAATCGTGATGTCACAAGCTATATTCCACTCAAAATGCACCTGATAGCAAATAGTGAAGGAGAAGGTAGAATTGACCATCAAGATGTATTTGATGCAATTTGCAAACTTAATGAAGAATTTGAAGCACTAGATATTCAATTCTATTTACATAGCGATTTCAACAATATTGATAATGATGACTTGTATAATTTAAACTACCCTAATATTCCTGATACTGTTAATGAGGCCTATGTCTCTAATAGTGTGATTGATGCAATCAACATTTTTATTGGTAATAGCTTATCAAGTGGGAACTCTGGCTTTTATTCACCTACTTACGATATCATCTATATGAACCAATCTTTTGTAAATGGTGAAGATGTCATTTTAACTCATGAGCTAGGCCATTATTTTAGTATCCATCATACTTTTTATGGCTGGGAAAACACAATATACGATCCCACAGAACCAACTCCATTGTATATCTTTTACGGTGGTGGGTTTAAAGAAGTTGAATTTGTAGACAGAGCGACTAATTGCGAAACTTCTGGTGATTTTTTATGTGGTACACCTGCCGATTATATTCTCAATTGGCATTTAGGCTGCGACTACACTGGCGGTGCCGTCGATCCTGATAGCGTATTGATTGATCCTGATGAGCATAATCACATGGCCTATTACTCTTTCGAAAATTGTTTGGATTATCAATTTACAGATGATCAAGAAGCAGTAATTTTTGCCGACTATATGAATAGACCAGAAATTTATAATGTACCTGCCCCCGATATAAATTCTGTAGAAGAAACAGCAAATCTATTGAGTCCAATCGGACAGGAATTTGTCGAAAGCTATAATGTTGTACATTTTGAATGGGAAGCTGTACCGAATGCCAGTTTTTATCTTATACAGATTGCTCGAACTGTTGCATCTTTTAGCATCATACACGAACAAGCATTTGTTTCCTCAACGAACTATACCTCTACTGCTTTGGATGCAAACCGATATTATGATTGGCGAATTAGTGCATTTAATAAAAGTGATTTTTGTACGATAGAATATTCTGAAGAAGGTTTGTTCTCTACAGGTGATGAATTAACGAATACACATAATATTGATTCTTCGAAAAACTTTTCGATTTTGTCAAACCTTATTTCTAATGAATTGTTTTTAGAATTTGAGACTCCTACTAAAACAGATGCTACAGTTTTTATTAGCTCCATAAATGGTCAATTCATTCAGGAAAATAATTGGCTTGTAAAAGGTGGATTAAATAAAAAAACTGTTAATATTGCGACACTTAGTAAAGGTATTTACTTTTGCTCCGTCAAAACAGCAAATGGAGTCTTTACAAAACGTTTTATAAAAATTTAATTGCAATTACATGTCATCAACAGCAGAGAATAGCTCGGTAGCAAATGTCATTATCGGTATTGATGACAGCCTTTTGCAGGAAATGTTAAATCAACAAATTCCTGAAATTTTATTTGATAGCACAACGACCAATGATATCGATATTGTTGATATTTTAGCGGTAAAAAGCGGTACAGCAAATGTTATAGCAGAGGATAAATCAATTACTTATTCGATACCAATCGACTTACAAGTATCTAAATCTTTAGCGATAACTACTGCCAAAGCTAATGGTACAATACACCTTACGTTTACAACGGATTTTGATATAACGAAAGACTGGAAATTAAAAACAAAAACAACACTCAAAAAGTACAATTGGGTAAAAGAACCGAAGCTAAAAGTTGGCTTTATGGAGTTGCCTATCGTCTCTGTCGTCGAACAAGTATTGGCTAATCGTAAGGATTTTATTGGAGAACAAATCGACGAAATTATTCAAAAACAAGTTGATCTTGAGAAAATAAGCAATGAACAATTACTAAATCTAAAAAAGTCAATTCCTTTATTCCCACAGTACAACATTGCTTTAAATGTACTTCCTAAATCTATCATCTACAGCGGTTTATCTAATATCAGTGAAACAACATTTTTCCCCTTTGGCTTAGAAGCTGACCTTCAGTTTTTCTTTGGAGAAATGCCTGATGTAGAACGTGTCCCTTTAGAAGCCCCCGTATACACCGATAAAATTTCATCCAAAAGCAGCCTCCAATCACAATTACTAATTCCATTTGAGCAGATTAACTTTATAGCAAATGATATACTAACAGGACAGACTTTTCCTTACGAAAATTTCAACATCAAAATTGAAGATATCAAAGTTGAAAAATCGGGAGAAAAGCTGCACTTAATCGTACAAACAAGTGATAGTTTTAATGGTACTATTTTTCTAAAAGGCATTCCTGTTTATGATGCGTCGACTAAAATTATATCATTGACAGCCGTCGAAACCGATTTAAAAGGAAATGGCTTTAAAGAAAAAGCAATTGCCTTAGTTATTGGATCAAAACTAGATAATATTTTACCCAAATTTTTGAATTATGATTTGAATTTATTGATTGCACACATCAATACTAATTTCGGCGACTACCCTATTCAGGAAAACACCTTTCTTCGTACAAAAATAAAAGATATTGACATTAATAATATTCAGATAAAAGATGACCTTATCGACTTTAGTGTACAAATAAATGGCAGGGTAAATCTGATGATCAAAAAGAAATAAAATTTATCAATAAAAAGCTAGTCAAATAATTTATCTTTAAACAAAAAAAGATGGTAAAAAAAGTATTGATCGCCTTAGTCCTATTTTTAGTAATTGCTCAATTTTTCAGAATTGACAAAACCAATCCACCCGTAGACCCACAAGCAGACTTTTTTACAAATGTACAAACACCTGAACGCTTTCAAAAACTCATCAAAAATAGCTGTTACGATTGCCATTCTAACGAAACGAACTATCCTTGGTATACCGATGTAGCCCCCGTTTCTTGGTGGGTAAAAGGACATATCAGAAACGGTCGAAAAGCATTAAATTTTTCGGAATGGGAAAATTACAAAGCCTCCAAAGCAACACATTTATTAGATGAGTCGCATGAATTTACAGTAGAAACAAAAATGCCTTTATTCACTTATACAGTTATGCATCCTGAAGGAAAGTTGAGTAAAGCTGACCGAGCAGATTTAGCCAATTGGTTTAAAACAGAAGCCGCTAAAGGCGAATAATCATACCTAGATTCACTCGCATTGATTATTTTTATTATATTTGATATTTAAATTTTATTTTTATATCAAAAGAATAAACAATGAAGAACATCAATAAATCTTTATTTTTTGTATTAGCTCTACTTTGTCTCAACTCTTGTGGCAAAGATGATGACACCACTACTACCCCACCAGTAACAGACCCAAATGTTTTTACTGTCCAACCTTCTGATAATGTTCAAGATGAACTTCAAGAATTATTAATTACCATAGAAAATGGTCAGACAATTGAACTAGAAGAAGGTACTTATAATTTCACCAATACGCTTTCTATGGTACTCAAAGATTGTATCACATTTAGAGGCGCAGGTATAGATAAAACATTCTTAAATTTTGCTGGCCAAACTGCTGGAGCAGAAGCACTCAAATTCTCTCAGACTAATGATGTTTTTTTAGAAAGTTTTACTGTTTTAGACTCAGGTGGTGATGCTATAAAAATAACAGATTCTGATGGTGTTAGCTTACTAGAAGTAGGTACAGAATGGACAGGTGAACCTAAACAAGAAAATGGTGCTTACGGTATTTACCCTGTAGATTGTAAAAATGTTTTATTGGATAAATGTTATGCAAGAGGTGCTTCTGATGCAGGTATTTATGTTGGTCAATCAGAATACATCCATGTTAAAAATTGTACGGCAAGAGAAAATGTTGCAGGTATAGAAGTTGAAAATTGTAATTATGCGGAAGTATATAACTGTACTGCAGAACGAAATACTGGTGGTATTTTAATTTTTGATCTACCTGGCTTAGTAATCAAAAACGGTACCCATTGCCGCATTTATGACAACACATTAATTCAGAATGATTATAAAAACTTTGCCGAAGAAGGAAACATTGTAGCTAATGTACCTTCAGGTACAGGCATCATGTTAATGACCTCAAAAAATGTTGAAGTATTTAATAATACTTTTACCAACAATAATACAATGGCTTTGGGTATTGTAAATTATCCTGTACTTCAGTTTTTTGATTCTAGCCTTACTCTAGATGATGAAGACTATGCTCCATACGTCGAAAATGTTTCGGTACACGATAATAGTTTTTCTCGTACAACTGAATACCCTGCTGAACAAAACGGAATTGGAATCACCATTCAAGGCGTATTTCCTGATGGAGATGCACCTGATATTTTGTATGATGGTGTAATTAATCCTGACAATCCAGATGACCCTAGCCAAACGATTTGTATCAATAATAATGGTACTGCTGCCTTTGCAAACTTAGATGCTGAAAACTTTTTTGCTGGTTTAACCTTAGACATTACCCCACACTTATGTGATCAAGATCCGCTTTCTGTAGTAGAAATTGATGTAACGCCATGTGAATAGTTTTCTGTATAGACTCTCATTAGATGATTTCTTTTTAGAAAGAAATCATCTAATGAATTGTCAGTTTTTAGAGTATGTTTTGCAAAACATGATCAATTCAAAAGAGAAAATTGATGATCAAAATTTAAATCAAGAGGAATTTATTTATGCTTCATTTTTTATCGCCTACTCGTAATAAAACGACCAATCTATACATCGGTTTTTCATTATTGATCTTTCTTTTTATTTGCCACGCTTGTGGTAATAAAGATGATGACACCGAACCACCAGTTATTATCGACCCTAAAGATCAAGTATCTGAAATGCCTTACGAAAAACTATCAGACTACAATTTGTTTACTGGCGACTTAAAAAATTTGGAGCCAGCAGAAGGCGTTTTACCTTACGAATTAAATACTCCCCTCTTTTCTAATTATGCTTTAAAAAGTCGGTTCATTTGGATGCCTTCGGGTAAAAGTGCAACCTATAACGAAGAAGATATTTTTGATTTCCCTGTAGGGACTATCATTGTAAAAACATTTTATTATGATAATGATTTTCAAGACCCAAGCCAAGGAAAACGAATCATAGAAACACGTTTACTGATCCGTCAAGAAACCGAATGGATAGCAATTCCATATCTTTGGAATGATGAACAAACGGAAGCAGATAAACATATCGTCGGTCGCCAAACAACAGTAAACTGGAAACATTTCGACGGAAGTGAACGTTCTGCAAACTATGTTGTACCCAACCAAAATGATTGTCTTGGTTGCCATAATGTAAACAATACGATACAACCTATAGGCCCCAAAGCAAGAAATATTAATAGCACTTTAGCTTATGAAGATGGCAGCATGAATCAGTTAGAAAAATGGTCTGCTACAGGCTATCTTTCTGGTGTCCTTTCGCCTGAAAATGCTCCTGCTGTTCCGATCATGAACGATGCAAATAATGGAACATTAGAAGAGCGTGCTCGTGCTTACCTTGATGTCAATTGTGGTCATTGCCACAACCCACAAGGTCCAGCCAATAACTCAGGTCTCAATTTGTATTATAATGAAACCAATCCTGTAGCCCTTGGTATTTGCAAAATACCTGTTGCAGCAGGAGGTGGCTCAGGCGGTTTAAGCTATGGAATTGTTCCAGGTAAACCCGATAGTTCCATCATGGTATATCGAATGGAATCTATCGAAATTGATGTAGCAATGCCTGAACTTAGTCGCTCCGTTATTCATACCGAAGGTGTTCAATTAATTAAAGATTGGATTAGTACCTTAGAAGGAAGTTGTAACTAAATAAATGAAAATTAAGGTAAAATTTTAGCCCAAAACGAGCCTTTTGCACCTTCATACTCTAACAAACTATTGTCAGGTTTTATACCTTATTAATGCCTCTTCTTCTTGGTTGGAGTAAAAAAATCTCCTTACCTTGTATCACATCATTTTTGCTTTCATTGACAATTCAACAAAAAATGAAAAAAATTAATCTGCTAGTTATATTTTTATGCTTGGGAATTACAAGCACTTTTGCGCAAACCGAATCTTTGCCACATTGGTTAACGGATGCAGAACGAGTCCAATTTTCTGAATACCTCGAAAACCAATCAAACACAAATCGAACACTTACTCCTCCTGAAAACCCAGTACGAACAATGGGCGAATGGGAAGAAGTGCAAAGCCTACTCATTACCTGGACAGGTTTCCCGACTATCTTGACAGAGATTACTCGGCATGCAGTTAATGAATGTACAGTTATGATCGTTACTCAAAATCCATCTTCAGTCGAAAATATATTGACAAACGCAGGAGTACCACTCGACAATGTTGTCTTTCTTAATGAAGCATATAATTCTATTTGGATCAGAGATTATGGTCCTTGGACTATTTATGAAAATGATGTTGATAGTTTATCCATTTCAGATTGGATTTATAATCGACCTCGACCAGATGATGATGTTATTCCTACAGCAGTTGCCGAGTACTATGATCTTCCCATTTATGAGGCCATTAGTGGTGAATATGAATTGACTCATACTGGAGGTAATCATCTAGTAGATGGAATGGGAACTGCTTTTTCTTCAGAATTAATTTATGATGAAAACCCTAGTCTTACTGAAGGAGAAATAGACGAAATTGCAAACGCATTTTTAGGAGTCGATCAATATATCAAATTGCCTGTTTTGCCATACGATGGTATTCATCATTTGGATATGCACATGCGATTAATAGACGAAGAAACAATCATATTTGGAGAGTACCCTGAAGGTATTTCTGATGGTCCTCAAATCGAAGATAATATTGATTACTTAATATCGAACTTCTCAACTCCTTTTGGCAATCCTTACAATATTGTTAGAATACCTATGCCTCCCGAAAATGGCAGCTACCCTAGCCAAGGTGGCGACTATAGAACGTACACGAATTCGATTTTTATTAATAAAACAATATTGGTTCCTGTTTATGAAGAACAATATGATACAACAGCTTTGAGTATCTATAAAGAAAATCTACCTGGCTATAATGTTGTTGGGATCAATTGCAATTCTATCATTCAACAACTCGGGGCATTACATTGTATTACAAAATTAGTTGGAACAGATGATCCACTTTGGATCGCACATCCTCGACTTAGAGATACCTACAATACCACCGACAATTATCAAGCAATTGCAAAAATCAAACATGCTTCTGGTATTGCTAGTGCAACCTTACATTATAAAACAAATATTGCAGATCCCTATCAAGCAATTCCGATGACTCTTGACAATCTTAGCGAAGACATGTGGTCCGCTTCGATTCCTGCACAAGCAGCAGAGACAACGGTTTATTACTACATAGAAGCACAGGCAAATTCTGGCAAACAACAGGTACGACCAATTGTAGCACCAGAAGGTTATTTTAGATTTAATGTAAAGGCACTAAACTCTACACCTAACGGTGACTTTATCGTATCAACTGATCAAATTTGCTCAGGCTCTAGCATTCAGTTTTTAGATCAATCTACAGAACTTCCTTCTACTTGGCAATGGAGTTTCCCTGGTGGAGTACCAGCTACTTCTACCCAACAAAACCCAACAATTGAATATCCTCTAGCTGGCATTTACGATGTAACATTAATTGTCAGTAATGATGTTGGATCAGATACAATCTCAACAGAAGCAGTAGTAGAAGTAGTCGAAGGTGTTGTCCCTTTTGAAGAAAATTTTTCTACTATAAATACCAATTGGGAAATAGAAAACCCAGGTAATGATAATGCTGAGTGGTTTGTAGAAAGTGGTATAGCATGTCATGATTTTAGTTTAGTACTCGACAATTTCAATACCAATACAGATGACCAAAGTGATTTTTTGAGAATCATTTATGACCTTACAGATCAAAACAATTTGCAATTATTCTTTGATGTCGCCTATGCACCTTATAGTAATGATTACTTTGATGGTCTCAAAGTAAATGTTATTACTTGCAATGGCGAAGTTACTTCCGTTTACAGTAAATTCGGGATTGACCTTGCTACTGCTTCAGCGACTACAGATGCTTTTTATCCAGCCACTTGTGAAGAATGGCGCAAAGAAACGATAGATATGAGTGCCTTTGATGGTCAAACCATTACATTAGAATTTGAAAATGTAGGTGGCTACGGAAATAAAGTCTATTTAGATAATATTCTTTTAGATGAAACTGTTTCTACTTCAGCATCATTAGAAAACAATTACACCTCATTGTTAATTAGCCCTAATCCAGCATCAAATAATCTTACATTCAGTTTTTCGGATAAGCAAACACAACAAATTTTGCTTCGTGTTTTTGATGTTTTGGGTAGACCAATACATAAGCAGCAACTCCAATCGAAAATAGGTATAAATAATCAAAACATTGATTTATCCAATATCTCTAATGGACATTATTTCATTGAGTTGCGAAAAGAAGATGGTCAACTATTCAGTTCTGGACGATTTGTACGAATAAATAAGTAAAGTAGATCTATCTCTTTTGGGTTTA
>JAHDIP010000134.1 GCA_020630735.1 Saprospiraceae bacterium
TAGGGCTTACTTTTAGTTTATTATTCTTAGCCCTTTTTATTTCTGCTCAACAAACCGTAACTGTTACAGTTTCAAGTATCTCTACCACCCTAAATGATACAGGTTGTGATGGTTTTCTAACTGGTGATGAAGATGCACTTTGGGCTATATCTGCACAGGATTCTCCTGATGTTGATGGTAATGGCTTCCCCTTAGGTTTTGCTTACGAACAAATAATATCAGGTGATGGTGCCATCCCTAATCAAAATCCTGATGGTTCTCAAAATCCATTTTTTACTGCTACTTATAATGCTTGCGTACCTACCAATTTATTATTTGAATGGAAAGGATGTGAAGATGATGGTGGCTTAGGAGCTACAAATTGTGATAGTGATGGATCAGGTACAGATGGCACACAAAATGAAAGTGTTCCAATGGTTACAGGTAGTTATACTTTTGAAGGATTCGGACAAAATGGACCAGGAGGTTCAAGTTGTTCTGATGCTGATTTTACGGTAACCGTTGATGTCGTTGTAAATGGGGCCCCTTCTCTCGGACCAGTAGCTGATAATATTTGTTCTGCTGAAGTCTTGACAATAGATGGTCCCACCCAAAGTTATGCTTGGTGTGCAGATCAAACTTTAGAAGCAAACGAACCTACTTTTAGTCCTGGGACTACAGATGTAACGGTAGGTGGTACTGCTTGGTTTTCTTTTGTGGCTCCTACAGGTGCAATCTTTATCGACACTGATCCAGATGGAAATACTCAAATTGGTACAGAGTTCATTGTTTATCATGCTGCTAATGGCAATGCTTGTGATGGCGTGAATGCTTGTGATGGAACAGTACTTAAAAATAAATTTCAATACCTTTCTTATGTAGATGGTGCAAATGCCGATCTTGGTGGACCTGTTTCTTTATCTTCTCAAGCAGATTTAGAACTAGATTGTAATGATGTATTAGCTGGCGCAAATGGATTAATTCCTGGTGAGGTTTATTACATTGCAGTAAGTAGTGATGATGCTGGAGAATTAGGTCAGTTAGATATCAGAATTACAAGTTCTGATTCTGATGTGGCGAGTAGCCGTCCTACTTTTGATATACCTTGTGGTGCCTTTGATGCTGATGCATTTGTAACAACTACAGCAAGCACAAATGCTGCTAATGCTGAAGATTTTGACTTAGATACGTCTTGTGCATTTGACGATGAAGTTCAACAAGATGATCCTCATGCATACGACTTATCTAGTGTTGATCCTAGTGAAGAAATCGCAGAAAGTTCTGTTTGGTTTTCATTTACAGCACCTAACTCTGGTCGTATTAGTATAGAAGCTAATTGTAACTTACAAGGTGAACAAATAGCATTATTATCTTTCGATCCAGCTTTTGGTCCAGCAACTCCTACTACCTATAGTTGTGTCGATTTAATGCCACTAGCATTTTCTAGTGGTGGAGCATTAGGAGGTGATATTGCAGAGATTGATGCAAGTTGTTTGGAACCTGGTTTTACTTATTATGTCGTTGCAGATGAACCGAGTCTTGCTTCTTGCGACCCTGATATATGGATTTATGATCCTAGCGTTGCAAGTCCAACCAGTCATCCTACTTGTGTCGATAATACAGTATGTCAACAATTAGGTCCATCTGGAAATGCTCTAGGAAATGATATTATGTGCTTAGCTCTTGCCGATGCTAATTTTGAAGTACCTGTCAATGCAATTGGAGCTTGTGGTACTGCTAGTCTCGCTGGTGATAATACCAATGCTTGTATCGAATCTTTAGCGGGTGAACCTTCTAGTGGCGCTGCTCAAACGACTTGGCATTACTTTACCGTACCTGCCAGTGGTGCAGTAGAAATTGGTATTGCTGCTGGTACAATCCCTCTAGCTAACTTTAATGTTTATAATACAACTGATGGAACTACCGCAGGTTGTTATGGTGGTCTTGCAGATACTGGCAATGGTCGAACTTTTGTAGATGGATCTTGTGCACCATTAGTACCATGTATATCAGGCAACTCTAGTAGTGATCCTGTTCAAAAATGTTGTTTAACACCTGGAGAAATTCTAGCGATTCAAGTTGATGGAGCCGCTGTTGGAAATATGGGTACTTATACACTTACAATAAATGAAATTGATGTAGATGCAGGAAATACTTCTTATGTAGATCCAGATGGTGCTACCATAGACGGAACAACAGCAGACCCAACTACTGGTGAAGCGCCTGCAATAATTTGTTATACCGAAAGTCTTACCGCTGCAACAGATGCGATTACCTGTCCACTTACTTCCTACTGTGCTGCAACTTGTAGCTACCCCGATTGTCTGGACATTGGTTACGTTATTCACAATGCAGCTGATCCAAATCCTAGTGATGGAAGTATCGATCCTACCGTATTAGCAGGTTTGACGGTTTATGGTACACTTACTCCAGGCGTTACCAGTCTTACAAATGATGGAAGCTCAGCAATACCATCAAATACAGTCGTTTATATTTCTGCAGTTGCGGATGACGAAACAGATTGGGGAAGCTTCTGTGCTTCTGTCGATATTCATGATGCTGCACCGCTTGTCTTTTTAGATGAAATCGTTCCTAGTGCTACAACTTTAACAACTGATGCAAGTTGTGTTATTCCTGATGTATCAGTAACAGGTGGGCTTCCAGGTTTTGATAGTAGTGACTTTACTTACGAACTTCGAGATGGAAGTGGTGGTCTAGTTAATTCTGGAACTATTGCTGCTGGAACTCCTTTATCAGGCTTAACAGTAAGTACTGGCGGAACGTATACCTTGACATTTATTGATAATGAAGGTTGCTCAGTTGATGTAGCTATTGATGCAACGGCTTGCTTCACCTGTGCGCCATCTAGTGGCTCTTGGAATCACTAATGTGTTCTATTTATTATTTAATTTTTTTAACTAAAAAGTAGAATGCAATTATGATTAAAATAAATAACAAATATTCCTTGTCTCGGCTTATAGCATTGGCTGCTATCTTTTTGGTAGCACAATTCGCCCAAGCACAATGCACCTTTACCGTCGAAAAAACAGGAAATACAGAAGACAATGGGCAAGTCTATATATTGGTTGATGCAACAACTGATCTTATCCTTGATGTTGTAGATAATAACCCTGCGGGAACTAATCCTTCTGCTACTTTTACAACAACATCGAATGGGTCGTTTAATGTGTATGCTATCAATTACAGTCTTACAGATATGCCAACTCCTTTTCCTAGTATTGGTGATCCAATAGCAAATGTAGGAATGGATGGTGGTTGCTTTAGCGAATTTTTAAACAACTTCAAACCAATTGAGTGTTTGTGTGAAGGAGAAGACGTAACAGCTTCTTATAATGTCGATGCTGGCTATGCAGTAACTTATGTTTTAGCAGATAATAATGGCGTAATTATTTCTTCTAATACGACTGGAGTTTTTACAACTGCTGATGGATTGGTCATTGGACAAAATAATATCCATGCATTACATTATGATACAGCAAATCCTCCCGACCCAATAGTCGGTTCGGCTGCTGGCGATTTAGGAGTTGGTGACAATATTAGCAGCGTAGGTACTACGAGTCCTGGTTGTTTCAATGTTGATTTTGCCACCCTACCTCTTTGTGTATTTTTGAATACTCCATTACCTGCTGTAATTGATCCTGTAGGTCCCTTGTGTGCTTCTGCCGCTCCAATTCAATTAACAGCAACACCTGCTGGTGGAACTTTTTCTGGAGATGGTGTTGATGCTTCTGGTTTATTTGATCCTGCAGTCGCTGGTACAGGCGTACATGTTATCACTTACTCATTAGGTGTAGCAGGCACTTGTGCTGCTGATGGAATGCTTAACATTAGTGTAACTGGAGGAGCTCTTATAGAAGGAGGTACTGCTACTTCAATATGTGGAGGAGCAGAAATAGATTTGACCTCAATTGGTGCATCTATTTCTGGAGGTGCTACAGATGGTACATGGTCTACTGCTGGCGATGGTGTCTTCGATAGCACTACTTTTTCAACAGCAACTACTTATACTCCTGGTGCAACCGATATTGCTAATGGCTCTGTAATCTTAACCTTGACCGCAACCGATACTAACGGATGTATCTCAATGGATACGCTTGATATTTCTTTCAAAGGAATTGATTGTGGAAACTTTCCTTGGGATGGTACGATAACTGAACCAGGAAATTAATATAGGCTCATTGACAATTTTTGTGTTTTTTTATAAAGGTGATTGTCAATGCCCTTCATATAAAATGATCTAAGAGCGAAGTTATTCTTTAACTGTTACTTTGATAAAAAACTCCTTTTTGCTCTGGTGAAAAGGAGTTTTTTATTTTACTCCATACGTTTTTTTAGCACTAGCTATTTGATCTTCTTCTGTAAGCTCTGGATATAAGCGATAACTTGGAGCTATAATTTCTTTTACCTTTTCAATTTGAATTTTAGTAATACTTGAAAAAGGATATTTACCATTTAAAAATTTTTCTAAAGGTGCTTTCATCCTTTCAAAAGCTGCATCTTTTTTTGAAATAATGATTGCTTTACCTTTTAGTTGAAATCCTTTCTGTACAAAAACATCAACAAAACTAATACAAACATTTTCGTTTGCTTTAATATTTCGAACCGTTTGTGGTGAAGCAATATTAGCTATAATAATGCTATCTTCGCCATAGGCCAAAAAAGCTTCTTTAGGTGAAACGTTAGGAAGGTTTTCTTTTGAAGAAGTTGCCAGCCAACATAAAATGCTTTTATTTATATATTCTTTTATTTCTTCGTTTAGCATAGCTTATCAGTTAAAATGAAAATCAAAATAAATTATCGTTAATTCTGTCTAGTAAAACTCTAGCCTCTTTGTCATTTTTAAAAACATATACTTGTTTATGGTTTTCAACCGCTTTTATTTTTTTTAATACCCTAGGTCTAGAATGAAAATTGAATGTAAGTACATAGTGCAAAAAGTCCAAATCAAAACGCTCTTGACAAGCTTCAGGCATATCGGGTCTGACCTGTCCTCGATATTGTAGTATTCTTTTGATGACTCGGTACATACAAACAGCAGTTGAATAATCAAGATAAATTATGGTATCTGCCCTATCTATTCTAATGTCAATTGTGCTACTATAGTTTCCATCTATGATCCATCTTTTTCGGTTGGCTAATTCTTGGACAATAGTTCTCCACTCTTCCTTTGGTGTTTCTGTCCAATTTGGTCTCCAATAATGTTGGTCTAAATGAATGAGTTCTAAATTTAAAATTTGGTTTAGTTGACGAGCTAATGTAGATTTACCTGCACCACAGCAACCCAAAAGTAGTATTCTTTCCATTTCTGACGATTTGTTAGCAAAATAACAACTCTTTCATAGATACTATTTTATTTTAGATCAACTAGATATACTAATCGTTTAAAACTTCATCAACTCATCAAATACTAAGTCAACAGGTAAGCCCATAATATTGGAGTAAGTCCCTTCGATTTTGGCAATTTTACACAAGCCAATCCATTCTTGTATGGCATAAGCTCCAGCCTTATCGTATGGCTCATATGTTTTGATATAGTATTCTATTTCTTCATCACTGAGTTCATTCATATATACATTAGAAATGCCAGAAAAAACACGTTCTTTTGTTTTTGAGACTAAACAAACTCCCGTGATAACTTTGTGCATTGATCCAGACAATGTTCGTATTATGTTAAAAGCATCATCATAGTCTTTTGGTTTTCCATAAATGGTATTGTTGAGTACTACGATACTATCAGCTGCTAGTAATATTTCATTTTCTTGAGTTATAAAATCAGTAGATGCTCTTGCTTTTTTTCTTGCTAAAAAAGGAGCTACTTCTTCCGCTTTCAAATCCGCAGGATAATTTTCTTCTACCTCCTTTACCTTTATCTCAAAATCAAAACCAGCCTCTGTTAAGAGCTGACTTCTACGAGGTGATTTGGAAGCTAGTATTATTTTTTTGTCTTTTAATTTTTGCATTAGAATACCGTGTAAATAATTAAATAAATAAGTCCTGAGAGCATGATATATTTTGCCATACTACTGAGTCGATGAATTTCAGTTTTTGAGGTAGCTTTTATTAGCAAAGTCATCACATAAACAATTGGAAAAATTATTCCTAAAAGTACATAAGTTAAATGAATATATTGTTTACTCTGTATCAAATAAAAACTAACATAAACTAAAATTGCTACTAGTAGCAAAGCAAAAACATTGGCAATTGCCTTAGCCGTTTTTATTCCCCAAGAGATGGGAAGTGTACTACAATTTAATGCTTGATCACCTTTTACATCTTCTATATCTTTTATGATTTCTCGAAACATAGTTGATAGAAAAGCAAATAGTGCATAACCATAAGTAACAGTCAATAATTCTTGCGCAATTGATGGATGACTATTAGCGAGTAAATTGACATTTGAACGTTCTGCAAAGAGAATAACGGCAGGCACAAAAGCACAAAAAAGTGCTACAACTAAATTTCCAGTTAACAATTCTTTTTTCAATTTCTTGGAGTACCAATACATAATAAAAACCGCCAACGGAAATAAGAAGAATAGATATAAAGCTTCGACATAGTAAGCTAAATAAAGAGCGATCATGGCACCTACAATATTTACTCCCCAATACAATTGCTTGGCCAGCTCTATCGAAATTTGTCGATTGATAATAACCTTATCAGGTTTGTTGATAACATCTATTTTGTAATCAATCATATCATTGATGATATAGCCTGTAGCTGCTACAATGATCGTTGAAAAACAGAGTAAAAAAAAATGAAAAGGATCTAATAGTGGAGATATACCAGCTCGTTTCAATGCTGGTATAATGATAGCATACTGCAATAAATACTGCGTAAGTGCAACAATAATAAGATTAGGAAAACGAATAAGGCGTAAAAAGGCCACACTTTAAATCGTTGAATTGTTATTGCTCTTTACCTTAGCCATAATCGGTTCCATCCAACAACCATCGAGTTTCATGACTTTTTCGATAACATCTCTCACGCAACCTTCTCCACCTTTTAATGGAGAAATAAACTGTGCAATTTCCTTCACTTCATTAGCAGCATCGGCTGGACAAGCAGGTAAGGCTACCAAACGCATTACCAAATAATCGATCAAATCATCTCCCATGTAAAGGACTTCATCGGGATCAATATTATAGGTTTTTACATAAGACTCGTAGGCACTTACTTTGTCAGAAATGCCTGTATAAATATCTAGTACGCCAAGCGCCCGAAATCGCAATTCGACACCTTCCGAGTTGCCACCTGTGATAATGCAAATACGATAACCTGCCTCTATGGCCCTCCTAACTGCGTAACCATCTCGTATATTCATTTTACGAAGTAAGTCACCGTTTTCAGAAACGAGTACACTGCTATCTGTAAAAACACCATCTACATCAAAAATAAAAGTTTTGATTTTTCGAAATTGTTCTAGATTATTCATGATTTATTGGTTATAACATTACTGGTTATCCCGCCATTCGTATACCCATTTAGCTTGGATTTGTTCCAAGTGGGCTTCCGTACAATCTTCTCGTTTTCCTTCGAAAACAGGAATTTCTAGTACCCATTCAATTAGTTGCGTGAAACGAATACGATATATTTTACTTTCGGTGAAATCGTCACCAAATCTATCATAAAGTTTCATAGCCACGTCTTCGTGGTCTTTCCAATTGATAGGTAAGTCATCTAAATCTTCAAATGCCATTGTAATTAAGTTGTTTACTCAAAAATTAATGTTCGTGTCCAATAATACGAGATTGATCAGGAATTTGTATTTCAATCTCAGCATCTTCTTTTAAGATTATACATTGACAGCCAAGCCGAGATTCTAGACGAGGATTGATTGCACGATCTATAAAATCTTCTTCTTTATCAGAGATTTCTTCGAGTGCTTCTTCGCCTTTCTCGACATATACATGACAAGTACTACAAGCACAAACACCTCCGCAGTTGTGGTTTAAATGCACATCATTTTCCTCAGCTATTTCTAATATAGAATAGCCTTCTTCAGCATTTTCTACGACTACAGGCTTAATATTTTCATCTTCAAAGGTAAATTTTACCGTTGCCATTTTTGTTTAATTTTTTGCAAAAGTATATTTAATCGTCTTGTTAAACAAATTAGTATCAATCTAAGTTTATTCTATCTCCATTTATTTCCTAAATTAGGCTTTTTTTGTCGTCAAACGTACCTAGGATAAATATAGATTAAAATTTAGTTCCTTTATATAGGCTTTTTTCATAACTTTAGGTATTAATCTAGCTATGCAAAGCATTACTTCATACAAAAAATTCAAAATAACCTTTTATAATATGAATAAGTTTAGCTCAATATTGGTGCTTTTTGCACTAATTTTCCCAACGTATATCTTTGCTCAAGGTCATACTCAATGTGGCACGTTTACTACTCCTAGCGAAATAGATCGACTAAAACGCAATATTCAAGCCTCTAAATCCATAAATGTTGCCAACAGAGATGTAACTTGGGTACCACTTCAATGGCATTTAATTGCTCGTACGAATGGTACTGGTCGTATAAAAGAGGAACAAATTTTTGAGTCTATGTGTCGCCTAAATTTGGAATTCGAACCAATGAATATGCAGTTCTTCATTCATGAGGAATTTAATTATATCAATAATGATGATTTTTACAATCTCGAAAGTACAGGTGCAGGTGGTTTTCAATACTTTTTGCACAAAGTACCTGATGCTGTCAATCTATTTGTTGGTCAGATCAATGTAGGTGGAAACACAGGCGGAGGTGTTGCAGGTTTTTATTCTCCTTCCGACGATGTCATTCACTTAGATCGTTCTTATGTAAACTTTACTGATGAAGCTACTGTACCTCATGAAGTAGGTCACTTTTTTAGTTTGCCGCATACTTTTTATGGTTGGGAGACTACTGTTTATGATCCAAGTCAACCAACTCCAACTTCTGTAAATTGGGGTTTTTGGAATCCTGTAGAATTAGTAGATAGAGAAAATGGTAACTGCGAAAATGCTGGTGACTATTTCTGTGACACACCTGCTGATTATATCAGTCAAGGAGGTAGTGGATGTAGCTATAATGGAAATGCTGTTGACCCTGATGGTGTAGCTATTGACCCAGACGAAACGAATATGATGTCTTATTTTTTCGGATGCGATGACTACCTTTTCTCTGAAGATCAACAAGCAGCTGTATTGGCTGACTTTGATGGTCGTCCTGCAATTCATAGCATTCCTACTGTTGCTCCTATCACTGATTTTGAAGCAAATCTTAATTACCCTATCTGGGGTGAATATGTAAATGCAAATAATGCTGCTACTTTTACTTGGGAAGAAGTACCTAATGCAACACACTATGTTGTCATCATTAGCCCAGTTTCTTCTTTAGATATTGTTCACGATCGTGCTATTGTGACAACTAATTCTTTTACAACATCTGGTGAATTAACAGATGGTAGAGAAAATTACTATTGGGGAGTATATGCATACAATGCAGTTTCATATTGTCATAATGAGGTTTCGAAAGGTCAATTTTCAACTGACGAAAATTCTGTAGGCGTAAAAGAAATTAGTGGTGTCAATGACTTTGTAGTAATGCCTAATCCTATTAGTAATACGGATGAGCTTACTCTTTTTATCGATTCAGAACGTGCTGTTGATGTAGATTTTAAATTGTATTCTGCTACTGGTAAAAATGTACGTTCTCTATTAAACAACAAGATCAACCAAGGCAAAAACCAGTTCTCTATGAATATAAATGAACTTCCTGCTGGTATGTACTATCTTTCTGTTCAAAATAAGGAAGGTGTACTGAATAAGAAAATTATGATTCTTGACTAAGTAACGGTCAAATAATAACTTCCCGATTTGTGGCTGGTATTTTAGAGTTAATATTTCGTCGAAAATACTCGTGATAGCTGGGCTATCACTGCGTTTTTCTCCTTATCTAAACTCAAAAATTCTATAGCCAAAATGCGGAACTTATTTTTTACCCGTTACTAAAGATTCTTCTTAATAAATAAAAATCCCGATTGTTCAGTGCGAACAATCGGGATTTTTTGTTTGATAGGTACTCAATCACCAAGTAGTACACGATAATTAGGTAAATTTTAAGACGAAGATTTTTTTGATAGATTTTCGTCTTAAAATACCGAATTAATTGTGGTGCGCTACTTATATACGATCGTAAATACTTTCTTTTCGGTCTTTTAAAAACCCGCCAGCTCGATTTCTGAATACTGCTATAATTTCGGAAGCCATAGATAAGGCAATTTCTTCTGGACTTTCAGCACCTATATCAATGCCCACTGGCCCATGAATATGTGTTAGTTTCTGTAAGTCGATTCCTAATTCTTTTTGCATTTTTTCCATCCTTTTTTTTGGTCCTAATAAACCAAGATAAGGAAGTTCTTTATGGATAAATTCTTTTAATATTTTCAAATCAGTATTGTAGTCATGAGACATTAGAATAACAGCTGTATACTCATCAATAGTCAATTTCGAAGCTTCTTCATAGGCAAAAATTTTGTGAGAAAAATGATGAATGGCTTTGTTTAGCTTCCTCATTTTTCCTACTACATGAATTTCCCAGCCTAAAACAGTTGCCACTTCCAACATCGCATTTACATCATAATTGTCTCCTACACAAACCAATTTAATTTTTGGTCGAATGAGTTCTGCAAGTATTTCATAAGTATGACCAGCAGCATTATTAATCATAAAAACTTTCGACTTTCGACGACGATACGCAATATTAACTTCATCCTTAAGCTTTTCTACTGGCACTTCCATTGCAGCTGCTAATACGTCAAACTTATCTTTGGTATAAAAATTTTCTCTTAGTGAAAGATCACCTTTATTAATAGCTAAAACTTGAAGTAAAATATTAGAATCTCGTTTGTCCGTTATGGTTTTCAAAAACTCTATTTGGTTCGTTGCATCATTTCCATCAATGGGCGTAAACAAAACTTCAATTCGACCATTACACCCCAAACCAACACCAATTTGATGAGGATCATCTTCTGTGGTATCATAAACGACTATAGATGACTCATTTTTTTGAATAGCTTTTTGAGCTTGTCGAAGTGCATCCCCTTCTAAACATCCTCCACTAATACCGCCAACCCAAATACCATTGCTTCGTACAAACATTCTAGCACCGATTCTGCGATAAGCCGAACCTTCTACTTTTACAACAGTTCCTAATGCAGCTTTTTCTTTCGACCAATCTACTTCCTGATAAGCTTGTATAATTTTCTCAATTTCTTTCATCTTGTCTTACTCTTTTTAGCGCAATACCATTACTCAAATTAACGCAATTTATAAGCATAAACACTGTTCTCAAAACCAACTAATAGTACATTTTCGCCATCATTAAACAAGTTGACTACATCAAATGTTGTAGTACCAGCCATCGGAAAATCGTAGTATAATTCTCCTCGGTCATTAAATAAATAAATTTGTTTTTTAGCACGATCTAGCGTGCCGACCATCTCTTTAGTTTGCCCACTCAGCTCTACATAAAATAAAGCGTCTTGTGGTTGTTCAAATTGATAGTCATATAATTTCGTAAAGGTTTTCTCTTTGTAATAATAGGCACTTAAATCTTTTTGACTTAAGACTGCATAATCTTTTCGTTTGTCGCCGCCAATATCTGCAAATACAAAATGAACATCTTCTTTTGCACCAACATCTAAGTTCAGTTTAAACAATCCACCATCTAAATTAACAACATAGGCTTTGCCATTTAAATCAGTGACAACAATACGAGAACTTTTCCCATTGAGTTCAAAACTAGGAGGAGAATTAAATTTATTATCGAACCGTTTGGTAAATCGTTTGCTACCATTTCGTTTCATCACATGCAAGTCTCCCCAGCGATTAAGCACCGACAGGTAATCGTTATCATCTTTCTGAAAATGTAGCAACGGAAAATGAACCTTACCCATTCCTGCTTTCGGATTCCAACCAGACAATGGTCTTCCAGACTTTTGAAAACCATAAACATTACTATTTTCGCAAGCTAAAAAGTAGGCATAATCTTTCTCATTATCAAAATCCACTAAGGTCAATCCGTTAGTAGCAGGTGATTGTAAATTGATCGGAAAATTACTTATCGACTTCCCTTTTTTATCCATCAAATATATTTTATCAGCCGTATTAAAGAGCAATTGTTCATTTCCATTTTTGTAATAATCAAGTTGATAAATAGTAGAAAGAATCCGACCATCCAGTTTTTTTTCTAATAAAACATTGCCTCCTCTATCCAATAAATAAAAATTATTTGATTCATCTTGCACTGCAATTTCAAACTGATTCGTGTTTTCATTTTTGAGTACAACAGGTGCGATAGCCACATTATCAGCTAAATGGGCTTTCCAACCAATACTAGTACGTGAATATGTTTTTGACGAAAACTGAAAATGTCCTAATGTATTAAAAGATCGAGCAGTTGGTTCAAAAGCGACTCCTATTTGTCCTATTTTTTTGAATATCTGAAACTCTCTATCTAACTGTGTAGTCAGTTCTTCTTTTGTAAACGAACGAAGCAATTGTAAAATACTAGTTGTATTGACATAGAAAAACAAATTCCCTGCTTTTGGGGCTTTAAGGTTGAACCGAAGGAAGCTTACATCTTTAGAAAGAGTTTGTCCAGCTACATATTTATCTATCCAAATTTCTAAGGCTTGTCTCGAATTACAAAATACCACGTAATCGCCTATAACCGTATAAAAGGGATTTTTTATTGTATTCAACTCATTTCCTACTATTGGTTTTAGCAAATCGTCAGAAAGTATACGCTTGATGGTGTACGTCATATATTCCCAAGATTCTAATTCGCCTGAACGCTCAGCAAACTTTTCTAAATAATGTTTAGACAAATCAGTATCTATACTACGAAGCACTAAAAAATTATCTGCATCAATATTGCTACTGAAAGGTTCTGTTATAGCAAAGGTCAATTCATTATCAATCCAAGGCAAAAAGTATCGTTCAAAAGCCGATTCTGTTTCACTTGCTATATCTTCATAAAATTCATCAAAATCATCAAATCCCATCCAAGTCATCAGAGCAATATTATCTGGCATAACCTCAGCCATCTTTGAACGCTCAAATTCATTTACTTTCTGCTGCTTTAACTGAGAGAGTAAGGCGTTCTTTTGAAATGCCCAAAAAGCTCCAGTCGATTCCACGACATCTTTTTTGAAATCTAAATCTAAGCGAGACCATTGACCAAAACGTTTCAATATTTGTAACGTTTCTTTGGAGTCACTCTTTGCATAAATAGATAACAAATCAGGAAGGGTCTGAAAATTAGTCAAGACTTTTAAGTTAGAAGGTTCCCCTTTTTCTTTTATGGCTTTTTTAAAATAAGCATCCATACAAAGACAAGTTGTACGGTTTTTTAATTGCTTAATTGCATCTTCTACCAAAAACGAAAAACGAGCAACAAGAATTAAGTTTCTAAATTTGCTAATAGAAACTGTCTTTCCATTTTCTAAATCAAGTTGAAAAACATCTTGATTTAAATAAACCGATTTTTCACTCCTTGCTCCATCTATCGTTTCTATATATTTTGCTAGCTCTATATCTGTTTCATATGGCGACAGCACATAAAGATAGTTTACATCTTTAGAACCACTTGATTGTAAAGCAGCCGTTAGCCGACTTTCATTCAATAGATTTAATTCTGTATTGCTTCCAAATAGATAATCTAATGATTCGAAGTCCTCTTTCAATTTTTTAATCGGATATAACTTTGCCAAATCATCTTTATAATCTGCACCTTCTATTTTCCGTTCAAGATCGTAATAGTGATCCATCTCCACAATAATAGGCGATGTATTGGGAATGGCTTCAAAAGCAGATATTTCGACAAAAGGCAATCGAATATAGCCCCACTTATGTAGAACAGTTATAAACAAGATGAGAACAAAAAGCAGTAAAAATATTTTTTTTAATTTCAATTTTAGTGTTTCTTTCGGTTTGGTTAAACCAATGAATGTTCAGCCAAATCAGCATAGTAATACACAAAGTTACTTTTTTACGTAAAAAAAAGATAAATGAAAAATAGATTTTTGAAAATTGCAGCAATATTAGGAATGCTGGCTGTTATTTTAGGGGCATTTGGTGCACATGGTCTGGAAACCAAAATTACACCTGATCGTATAAATACCTATGAAATAGGTATACGTTACCATTTCTACCATACCTTTGCTATTTTTTTTGTCGCCTTACTTTCGACACAAGCAGAGAATAAATGGTTAAATTGGGCTGGATATGCCTTTTTACTTGGTATTATTTGTTTTTCTGGTTCACTCTATTTATTGGCTTGTAGAGACTGGCTAGGTCTCACTTCGTGGAAATGGTTGGGACCACTAACACCAATAGGAGGCGTCTTTTTTATTCTCGGCTGGGCATTTATCTTGGTATCCTCGTTCAACTCCAAAGAGTAAGCGTATCTTTGCCCTGTTCTAATAACCTTAAAATATCGATAAATGCAAGACTTATACCTTCAGTACGTAGCACACATGCAAAAAAAAGCAGATGTAGATTTTTCTATCGCAGTACTTAGCTGGGATAAAGAGGTCAATCTTCCTACAAAAGGAGCTACAGCTCGCTCGCAACAAGTGGCTACACTTTCAGGGATTTCGCATGAGCTTTTTACGGATGAAAAATTTGGCGAACTACTTGAAAAGCTACATACCAATAAAGGACAACTAAATGATAAGCAAGCTCGAAATGTCGAGTTGAGTTTCAAAAAATATTTACAAACGAAAAAGAAAACGACTGAATTTGTCATTCGTAGTTCGAAAGTTATTTCAACGGCTTATCATGCTTGGCTAGAAGCTCGCCAACAAAATGACTATGCTGTTTTTGAAAAAGCATTAGCCGATATTATTGAAATCAAAAAGGAAGAAGCTGAATTACTTGGTTATAAGGATCATCCTTACGATGCTATGTTAGAACTTTATGAACCTGATTGTAGAGTCAAAGACTTAGATCTATTGTTTAAAGATGTTCGTGAACAACTGGTACTATTTGCGAAACAATTGCATGAAGCTCCTCAAGTAGATGATGGATTTTTGTTTAAGAATTTCGATAAAGATAAGCAATGGCAATATGGTTTAGATGTACTAAAAGATATGGGCTATGATTTTGAAGCTGGTCGTCAAGATTTGTCGCCCCACCCTTTTACAATTAACTTTTCGGCAAATGATGTACGAGTTACTACTCGTATTGATGAGCATAATTTTGGCAATATGACTTGGAGTTGTATACACGAAGGTGGTCATGCCTTATACGAACAAGGTTTGCCTATGCAAGAATATGGTTTACCTTTGGGAGAATATATTTCTCTGGGCATTCATGAATCTCAATCTCGACTTTGGGAAAATAATGTGGCGAGAGGTTTGCCTTATTGGAAAGCTAATTATAAAAAACTCCAGCAACTCTTTCCTGATAATTTAGCCAGCTTACCTTTAGATGTCTTTTATAAGGGGATCAATAAAATAGCTCCAAGCTTGATTCGTACCGAGTCGGATGAAGTGCATTATCATTTCCATATCCTGATTCGTTATGAAATTGAAAAAGGATTGATGGAAGGAAGCATTTCTACCAAAGACCTTAATAAGGTTTGGAATGCAAAGTATAAAGAATACCTTGGCGTAGATGTACCTGATGATAATCAAGGAATCTTGCAAGATATTCACTGGGCACATGGCAGCATTGGTTATTTTCCAACTTACTCATTAGGTAGTTTTTATGCTGCTCAGTTTTTTCACCAAGCACAAAAAGACATTCCTCACTTAGTGGATGAAATCAAAAAAGGCAACACGACTCCACTCTTGGATTGGCTACGTGAAAAAGTGCACCAGCATGGCAAGTTTTATACCGCCGAACAACTTTGCAAAAAAATCACTGGCGAAAAACTCAACTTCCGCTATTTTATGGATTATGCGAAAGCAAAGTATAATGAAGTGTATGGTGTGGTTGTTTAGTGCAACTTTCTAGAAATTCGATTGTCTTTTAAAGTATACTGAAACCAAAGTGGTTTTCGGATTGTCAAACGTTTAAAGTACCTGAAAATTAAACGATAGCTACTAACGATGATCCTTAAACCGAATACCGGTAGGTAAGTGCTTGGATTAAAATAACTTACACTTTTATGACTGTATCTTTTTTTAGTCCAAGCACTTATAATTCACTAATTAAAATTCAACATTATGAAATTATCAGTTTTTACTTTAATATTTGCGTTAATCGTGACTAACGGTTTTGCACAATCGAAAAATAATTATATCAAATTATCTGATAACATTACCACTGAAACCAAAAATTTTACTGGATTTAATAAAATAGATGTCAGTGAAGACTTTGAAGTTTATCTTCGCTTTTCTGACAAAGCTGAAAAAGTAGAAATTGAAGCTAATGAAAACTTGCACGATTTTATTCAGGTCGAAAAAATTGGTAAGACTCTTAAAATATATACAAAATCTTATAGTACTAGAAATAGTGGCGCAAAGGAGCGCCTAGTAGCCTATATCACCACCAAGCAATTAACAGAAATAAAAGGTGACGAAGATGTAGTATTTGTGTTGAAAGAAAAATTGAAGACCGATCAATTAACCATTAATTTAGATGAAGATTCTACTTTGGAAGGTCATATTGAAGTTCAAAACTTAATAGTGGTTTTAGATGAAGACTCTACTATTGATATTGAAGGAAGTGCTCAAACTATGGAAATAGAAAGTAATGAAGACAGCATGTGTAAAGGCTTCGACTTTGTAGTTGGAGATTTAGTGATTGAACTTAATGGCGATAGTGAAGCGAAATTAACCGTAAATGGGAATATCGATTTACGGGCTAGAGGAGATAGTTATTTTCATTATCGAGGAGATGGGAATTTTACTCGAAAGCGTTTAAGTGGAGACTCCGAAGTGAAATCTTGGTAGAAATAGTCAAAGTATTTCTTTCTTTATAGTATAGACCTCATGTGCTGTCCTTTATAGGCGGTATATCAGGTTTTTCACAAAAAAAACTTCAATGTTTAACACATTTTGGGGTTTAAG
>JAHDIP010000135.1 GCA_020630735.1 Saprospiraceae bacterium
TCCGCAGGCAGGTTCCATCTGACCGTTAGGAAAAATAAATATAGACAGATGAAAGTGAAAATTAAAATAGCTGTCATTTTAATTTTTATTCTGGAATAACTAATTTTAAAAATAAACGTATCAATAAATGTCAATCATTTTTCGAAGTGATTGACATTTGAATTTAAGAGAAAAAAAACGAAAAATTATGTCCTACAAAAACGAACTAAAAACAAGTCAACGAGTGTTGATGGGACCGGGACCAAGCGATGCACATCCTAGAGTATTGAAAGCAATGTCTACGCCATTATTAGGACACCTTGATCCAGAATTTGTTACCATCATGGATGAAATAAAAGAGATGGTACAGTTGACTTTACAAACTAAAAATAATTTAACCTTTGTCGTTTCGGCTCCAGGTAGTGCAGGTATGGAAACTTGCCTAGTCAACCTATTAGAACCAGGTGACGAAGCAGTGATTTGTATCCATGGCGTTTTTGGAAATCGTATGGCTGATATTGCAGAGCGTTGTGGCGCAACAGTAAAGAAAGTAGAAGCTCCTTGGGGACAGCCAATTGATCCACAGGATTTGAAGAAAACGCTGGCAACGAGCAAACCGAAATTAGTTGCCATCGTACATGCCGAAACGTCTACAGGTGTATTACAACCACTAGAAGAAATTAGCAAAATGGTACACGAGGCTGGTGCCTTATTAGTTGTTGATGCTGTAACCTCTTATTGCGGTGCAGAATTGAAAATGGACGAATGGGGAATTGATGCGCTTTACTCTGGATCACAAAAATGTCTGAGTGCGCCTCCAGGAATGTCACCTGTTTCGTTTAGCGATAGAGCAGTAGAAGTACTAGATAATCGAAAGACCAAAGTACAATCGTGGTTCTTAGATTTGTCTTTAGTGAAAAATTATTGGGCTGGCGCCAAACGTGCCTATCATCATACTGCTCCTGTTTCACAAATGTTTGCTCTTCGAGAAGCCTATAGAATCGTGTTAGAAGAAGGCTTAGAAAATCGTTTCGCTCGCCACCGTCGCAACCACGAATTATTGAGAGATGGACTCGAAGAATTAGGCTTTGAGTTTTTAGTCGATCCAGCCTATCGCTTACCGATGTTGAATGCTGTAAGAGTACCAAAAGGAATGGACGAAGGCGCTGTCCGTAAGCAGTTACTCAATGAATTTAATATCGAAGTCGGTGGTGGATTAGGTGCCTTTGCTGGCAAGCTTTGGCGTATCGGTCTGATGGGCGAAAGCTCAACACCGAATCACGTTAATATGCTCCTTTCAGCTTTGAAGATGATAATGAAGTAGATTGATTGATATTATATAGTGAACTGTGTACTCCTTTTTACTCCATCATTAAAGCGAGCTAAAGCGAAAAATGGATTTACAGTTTGTTTGCCCAGAGCAAGCTCGGCTAAATATTCACCTATCGCAGGCCCCATTTTAAATCCATGACCGCAGCCTGCTCCTGCAATGATAACTTTGTCAAAATCAGGATGTTGGTCTATGATAAAATGTCCATCAGGACTATTGGTGTATTGGCAAACTCTTGATTCAATCAAAGGGGCATGACCCATTTTAGGAAAGCGATATTGGATAAATTTTCTGGCAGTTTCTACTTCCGAAAGAGTAGGTCTACGATCATCTTGATCGGGGTCGAAGTTTTCTTTTCTAGTATCATTGGCAATTTTAAAATCTCGCTCCGAAGTAGCAGGAATACCATAAAAGATTTCTTTTCCCATCTCTAACCAAATAGGTAAATTCGACACTTGAAAATCAGACCTATTGGCAGGTGTACCGAAGTAATAAATTTCTTGTCTACTAATCGTTAAGTATTGATCAAGTAGAGTGGGGAATAGTTTTTTTAGCCAAGGACCGCAGCAAAAGACATATTGGTCAGCTTGCATCTGTTTACCATTACTCAATACAATGTTTTGGTTTTCGTCTACTTGTTGAACAGTTGACTGTTGATAGGTACCACCATTTTTGATAAACCTTTTTACAATTGCATGGCAAGCTTTACGCGCATGTAATAGCCCAGCCTCTTTTTCGAAGTAAGCTTTTTTGATACCATCCAAATTAATTTGAGGATAGTGTTGTTTCGTTTTCTTTAAAGACCATTCTTCTAATGGGAAATTATATTGAGCTAATAAAGGAGCAGAGGCTTTTAAATACGCATCATTTTCTGGCAATAGCCAAAGACTTCCTGTAGGTTCATAAAATTTTTCATTGCTTTCTGCTTCAAGATGTTTCCACAATTCAAACGAACGAGCAACCGCTTTTACATAAATTTCATCTGCACCATAGACGCTTCGAATAATGCGACTTTCACCACCAGAACTAGAACGACCATTTCCCGCTCCCCAAGAATCTAATAAAGTAACCTCCGCATCCATTTGCTGAAGGTGGTAGGCTGTCCATGAACCAAATGCTCCAGCACCAATTACTACGATGTGTTGTTTTGCCATTAAAAAAGTATAAAAAACAAGAAGTAATGTTAAAGAACTTCCAAGTTAAAAGGTTAATTTAGCAACTCAAAAATAATTGAAATAATGGCATTTAAAAAATTAATTCTTTCAGCAGCACTAACAGGAGCTGCTACTAATAGAAGTCATTGCCCAGCAATACCATATACACCAGTTGAATTAGGTGAAGAAGCAAAACGAGCAGTGGACGCAGGAGCATCTATCGTTCACATTCATGCAAGAGAAGATGATGGTACACCAAGTTGGCGTACAGAAGTATTCGAACAAATACACGAAGAAGTACGAAAGCGTTGTCCAGAGGTCATTATCAATTATTCTACAGGAGCATTGGGGATGAGTGCTGAAGATCGAGTGAAGCATTTACCTGTTACTCGACCAGATATGGCAGCCTTCAATATGGGGAGTATGAATTATGCGATCTATTCCAAAAAGCATAAACAATTTTACTGGAATGCTGTTTTCGAAAATTCTTTTGACACCATGAAAAAAGTAGTCGAAACAATGAACGATAGTGGTGTTTGTCCAGAAATGGAATGTTTCGATACTGGCCATATTCGAAATGCAGAACCACTTCGAGATATGGGATTGATTCCAGATAATGCGTGTTATAGTTTGGTGATGGGTGTACTTGGAGGTATTCCTGCAACTCCACAAAATCTGATGCACCAAATTAGTCAAGTACCTAATGGTTCTTTTTGGCAAGTGATTGCGATTAGTCGAAAGCAATGGCAAATGGCTGCTATAGCATGTACAATGGGAGGCAATTTTAGAGTAGGTTTAGAAGATAATTTTTATCTGCCGAATAACGAAATGGCAAAGTCGAATGGGGAATGTGTAGAGTGGGGCGTTAAGTTGGCGCATATGATGGGCAGACAAATTGCTTCGATTAGCGAAACCAGAGAAATGCTCAACATTCCATTAAAAAGTACAACAACAGCCTAATTATGTCATCATCTATCGACCATGTTGTTTATGCTATTCGTGATCTGAAAGCTGGCCATGAATTTTTTCAACAACTCGGTTTTACATTGACTGATTTGGCTGTGCATCCTTTTGGTACAGGTAATCACTTGGCAATGTTTGAGCGCTCTTTTATTGAATTATTGGGCGTGTTGGATAAGGAAGTTATTTTGCAACGAAAAAAGAAAAGCTTTAGTTTTAGTACTTTTAATCTTGAGTTTCTGGAACAGCAAGAGGGTATTTCTGCCTTAGTCATTTCTACGGAAGATGCGGACGCAGATTACAAACGCTTTTTGGAAGATGGATTAGAAGCGTATCCTCCTTTTCGCTTTGCTAGAAAAGCTACTTTGCGTGACGGTAGAGAAGTAGAAGTTGCTTTTTCGATAGCTTTTGTATTGCCCGAAGATAGTAGTCGAATGGCCTTTTTTGTTTGCCAGCATCATTATCCAGAGTACAGTTGGCTACAAGGAAATCCCAATCATAGCAATACTGCAACGGGAATATATAATATCGATATCGTTTGTGAAAATCCTTCGAATTTGCTTCCTTTTTTTATGAGTTTGCTAAATGGAACTACTATAGAAAAGACGGAAGGTTGTATTTTTGTGAAAACTGCTAAAGAATCTATAAGCTTATGCACAGCGTCTTATATATCCAATCGTTATAATATTGAAATAACTAAAGTTGCTGCACCTTTTATAGCTGCGATGACGATCAAAGTCCTTTCTTTGGATAAGCTAAAGAATAGCTTCCAAAAAACGAATACAGCTTTTAAAGAAATGGATGGACAATTAATCATAGCGGCTAAAGATGCTTTTGGAGTTCTTCTAATTTTTGAGGATTAAATCTAACTTAAAATAAGTATTTCGGTATATTTTTTTTAGAAATGTTTGTCGTTTGAATTATTATTGGTAATATTGACCCTATTAATTAATAAAAAACTAAAACAATCTTAAACATACATTATAAGAAATTAATTTAAATTCATTTCTGTAATATATAAATAAAAAGCTACTTACTTATTTCAATAATTGTTATTTATCAACTTGTAAAACGAGTAGCTGAATCTTCTTTTCTTTTGAATTAATAATCTTAAAACTATAAATTTATGAAAAAATTAAACCTATTATTTGCATTTGCTATGCTTTTTAGCGTATCGTTATCTGCACAGGTTGATGTGAAAATTAATCCTATTGGTGCCTTATTTAACAGTCCTGATGTTTCGGCTGAATACAATATTAATGAAGACATAGGAGTCGAACTTACGGTAGGACTTGAATACGGTAATGTAGGCTTAATTTCTGGAATCGAAGAAGTTGAATATAAAAAATCAGGGTATAAAGTAAGATTGTCTGGCAAGTATTATTTCGGACCTGAAGATGGTTGTGATAAGTTTTATGCTGGTCTTTACTTGGGACCTCGTTCTTTTTCTGTTAATGATGATGATGGAGATGCTTTTGATGTTGGATACAAACAATCAGCATTTACAGCTGGTTTATTAGGAGGCTTCAAATGGGTTAGCAGTAGAAATATTATTTTCGAAATAGGAATAGGTGCAGGTAGAGCATTTAACGAAAAGATAGTGCTTAATGATGATACGAATACCGTTACAATTCCAACATTAGGTCTTGATTTTATAGGTACTTTGGCTGTTGGTTACCGTTTTGGAGCTAAATAGTTCTAGCTACTGATTCAAGATAAAAAAGAAGTCATTTTAAGAAAGTGGCTTCTTTTTCTTGTTTTGTGTAACATTTATATTACAAAGCATACTAAACTATGAAAAAACTACTTCTCATTAGTCTAAACCTCCTCCTTTTTTTCTCTTTGTCCATTGCACAGTCCATAGAGTATGATGTCAATGCAATAGATAAAAACTTACTAAAAAGCTCAAATGCTGTAGTACAATTAGATAAAACTAAAGTTGTACATTCACGATTTGACCGTGTCGAAACAGTATATCTAAAAGCGATAACAGTACTTAATGCAAAAGCAAAAAACTATCTGACGTTTATTGCAAATTATGAAAAGGGTGATAAGATTTCGGATATTAGAATTGAAATCAGGGATAAAACGGGTAAGCTTATAAAAAAAGTAGCTCCAAAAGAAATAGAAGATGTAGCAGCTGGAGATGGCTTTTCTTTGGTCACTGATTCTAGAGTTAAGTATTGGTCTTATGAGCCAAATAGTTATCCTTTAACAATCGTTTACACCTATAAGGAAATATCTAAAACCACTTTACTATTACCTTCTTGGAATCCGCTTTCAGATTATGATGTTGCTGTAAAAAGTAGCTCTTATGAACTTACCACAACGCTTCCAACTCGGAAAAAAATACTCAACTTCGATCAATATGAAAGTATTACCTCAATAGGAGAGCATCATTATGAAATGAAGAATCAAGCTTCGTTGAATAAAGAAAAATTTATGCCTTCAAGCTTAGTCGTTTTTCCTATAGTATTTATTCGTCCAGAACGTTATAGTTATGAAGGAGTAGAAGGGAAATATGATACATGGGAAGGTTATGCCAATTGGTTGTATACTAATTTTTTGGTTAAAGAAGATAAACTGAAAGCCTATACGATAAAAGAGGAATTGAAAGATTTAATAAAAACGTCGGATGCTCCAAAAGTAATTGTGGAAAAACTATATAATTATATTCAAGAAAATACTAGGTATATTAGTATCCAACTAGACGAAGGAGGCCTGAATCCTATGTCGGCCCAGAAAGTACACGAAGTGAAATATGGTGATTGCAAGGCCTTATCTTTTTATATGAAATCGTTGCTTGATATTTATGGCATTCCATCAAATTATGTAGAAGTTCATGCAGGCACGGAAGATCAAATTGGCTTATTTGAAGACTTTCCAAGTGCAATACCTGGCAATCATATTATTTTAAATATTCCTTTACAAAATGATACCATTTGGGTCGATTGTACTTCGCATGATAATCCCTTTAATTTTTTAGGTACATTTACGGATAATAGAGCTGCTTTGATTGTGTCTGAAAAAGGGGGGCATCTTGTCAATACACCAAAATATGATAGATCAGCTAATCGAAAAGAAAGTAACTTGGTGATGACGGTAAAAGAAGATGCTTCGATGAGTCTTGAATTTGAAATGAATAATAAAGGTTTGGCAATAGATGATGGTCATTACCTCCGAAAATTAAAAGGTAAAGATTTGACAGACTTCTTAGTAGAGAAAAAATTTAAGCAGCTAAATAATGTTAAGATTAATAATTGTACCTTTGAATATGATGAGTCGGTTCCTCAAATCAAAGAAATACTCGATATCTCGGTGTCGAATTATGCTGAAGTAGCGGGCGACTATCTGTTTATTCCACTAACTGTAAATATGCTCGGTATTCCTGCTTTACCTAAAGATAAATCAAGAATCTACCCAATAGAATTTACGAGAGGCTACGAATTAGAAAGTACGATGCAGTTTTCTGTTCCAGAAAAATATCGTTTATTAGAGTCATTAGACGAAAAATTTAATTCTATTTATGGTAGCTATACTTATAAACTTGTTGAAGAAAAGGCTGGAAGCTTATTGCTCAAAAGAAGTTTTTATATAAATGATGGACAGTATGCAGCAGAACAGTACGAAGAAATTAAACACTTTTTTGATCAATGCCTCAAAATAGAACGAAGCCCTATAACCTTACAGTATATGGGCAATTAGATCTGTAATATCAAAAGACAGGCATCAATGCATATGCAAGAATGCTTATCTTTTCATATACTGCTAATCATATTTTTTAATAACACAATTTGACTACTCATGAAAATTTTGCACACTCTTTTATTATTGATTTTTTGCATAAGTGGCTATGCGCAAAAGATCGGTAATGTTTCGATGGACTTATTAAAGCAAACTAGTCACCCTTTTGATAGTACAGCACATGCTGCTTATACCAAACAAACAGCAAAAGTATCTTATGTTTTTAGTCCTTCTGGAAGGTTTAATTTACAGATCGAATATTATTACCAAATAAAAATTTATGATGATCAAGGTGAGAAGTATGCTGATTTTTCGCTTCCTTACTATGAATCTATGCAGGATGAAAAAATTATCAACATCAAAGCTTACACAACTAATCTTGAGAATGGAAAAGCAATAAAAACACAATTAAATAAAAAAGATATCTATAAAGAAGAAACAAGTGAAAAGTGGCGAGCAAAGAAGTTTGCAATGCCAAAAGTAAAAGCTGGTTCTGTCATTGAATTAAAATATACTTTAATGTCACCTTTTGTTTATGCAATTCCAAAATGGTATTTTCAGCACTATATTCCTACCGATTACTCAGAATTTAAATTACAAGTTCCTTCTTATTTCTCTTTAACACCTGTTCCTTCTGGTAGTACACCTGTTGATAATGAGGAGGATACTGTTTTTGCAGGTGATGAGCAAGTTAGACAGTATACCTTAACTGCTAAAGATGTAAAAGCGATTAAAGAAGATAAATTTGTGCTCAATGAAGATGACTATAGAGGAGGAATAAAATTTGAATTAAATAGTGTAGAATTTCCCGGACAACCTATTCAGTATTATTCGAAAGATTGGAATGAAATCGCTAATAATCTAACAGAAAGAGATTATGGTAAAGCATTGTATAAAAACTTTAAAGAACTTAAACCAGTTGTAGAAGAAGCAAAAGCACTGCCCGAAGAAGAACGCCTTCCTTTTTTATATACCTATGTTCAGCAAAATTTTGTTTGGAACAAAAGATTCAGAATGCAATTAAACGAAGGATTGAAAAATGCGGTTGAAAGCAAAAGAGGAAGTAGTGCAGAAATCAATTTAATATTAATAAATCTTTTACAAAAAGCTGGAATAGATGCTCATCCTTTAGTTATGAAATCAAGAGGAAAAGGTTTATTAAATACATATTTTCCTTCGGTTACAGAGCTTAATTATTTAGTGGCTTATATCAAAAATGGTGAAGAAAGTATTATTGCTGATGCTACCTCAAAGTTTGTCCCCTTGGGTCAATTGCCCAATAGAGCCGTAAATATATATGGTATACTTATAAAAGATAAAAAGGGAGAAATAGTTTCGTTGGATAACCCCAATTTGTATAAAGTGCAAACGATGTACAAAGTTGAGGTTGACCTAGAAAACAATTCTTTAATAGGAGATGCGCAGCAACGTCGATCAGAATATGCGGCTACTCGTTATCGATTAGATAAATTGCTTGAAGACAAAGATAGCTCTAATGAGGATGAAGACGAGGGGGAAGATGAAGATGATGAGGATATGGAATCAGTCGATTTAAAAAATACATTTAAGGTAACTGAAACTAAAAACCTTGATGATATCAATAAGTCAATTACTGTGAAGTCGGAAGCAGAAATTGTAACAGCTACTAAAATTATTGCAGACAAAATATTTATTGATGCTACTATAGATTTTGGTTTAGAAGAAAATCCTTTTACCGAGGTAGAACGAGAGTTTCCTGTTTTTTATAGTTTTCGAGTGGATCGAAAACATATTGCTTCTATCAAAATTCCTGAAGGTTATAGTTTAGAAAGTAAGCCAGAAGATATCCAAGTTGCTTTGCCAGAAAGCAAAGGACTTTTTACTTATGAGGTGAAAACACAAAGCGATAAATTAATGATATATCATACCTTAAAAATTAATAACGATATTCTTTTGCCAAGCGATTATCCTTCTTTGAAGGAATTTTATAACATCATGTTTCGACTAACAAAAGAAAAAATTGTACTAGCCAAAAAGTAAAAAAAAGCTGCTCAGTAATCTGGGCAGCTTCCTTTATTTTAAGTTATAATTGAAAAATGGATGGCGTATACAAAGATAATGTATTTCTAGAACCACGAAGTAAAGTTGTGAGTCTAGAGTAAATGCGGAAGCTTCGTCTTAGAGTAGGTGTACCTGTAATGAAACTTAGAATATAGCATATATTCAGAAACCCAATACAGGTATATAAGAAATCCCTTTCATCATACGACGAAAGGGATTTCTGAATAAAAGCAAAAAAGTTTAATTATAGAAGGAAGTTTAATCCTTGATAAACTTCTTCGTTATTACTTCTTGATCTTTAGTGATGATATTCAATAAATAAACACCAGCAGGCATAGTAGAAATATCTACTTGTTGTGTCATGCTAGAGTCTTTAGATTGATAAACCGCACGTCCATTCATGTTACTAATTCTTACCATTTCTACATCGCTATCTATAACAATGTTTAATACATCATGAGCAGGATTAGGATAAACCACTACAGCAGTATTCGTATTAGTTTCTCTAAAGATAGGATCTTCATTCGTGAAGCTTGTAGTAGAGAATGTATACTTTGGAGTCCAGTTAATCCATCCAGTAGCACATTTAGATTTTACTTTATATCTATAAACCGAATTAGGTGCTAAACCTGTAAGAGAAGCAGCGTTTTGATTTACAAAAATTTCTGTCCAAGCACCACCAGCAGGCTTATACTTTATTTTATACTTCACATCATTTGGAAGAGCATTCCAAGTAATAGTCGCTGAAGTAGAGGTTAGGTTGGTAACACTAGTTGTAATAGGTCGATCACAACTATCACCTAAAGTAGTAACCGTATAAGTAGGAGACCAAACAGAGTTTTCACTAGAACAAACAGTTTTAAGTTGGTACTCGTATGTCGTATTTTCACTTAATTCATTTAAGAATCGCTCATTTATGGTAGCATTTACTTCATTCCAAGTACCTCCAACTGGACGGTAACGTACTTTGTATTTAGTAGCTTCAGAAAGTTCGTCCCAAGCTAATTTTACAACATTACCACTAAAGATAGTTGGAGCAGAAACAACAGGTACTCGACAAGCAACTTGTGCACCTGATGTCAAGAAAATAGGACGAGCATTTAAAGCAATATTTGTTGAAGGAATAGTACTAGCTTGTTGAGTACTAGAGTAATCCCATTCTTTTTTTGTCAATTCTGTAATGCCCATTCCTGCAGGGAATGAATATGTAGCAGAAGCCCACTCCGATAAATCAATAGTTGTCTTAGCCCAAAGTACATAAACAAATTCTCCGTTAGCCTTTTTGTAAGCACCACCATCAATAGTAGAAGGTAAGTTCATTTGAATTGTCTCGATAGGGTCGAATTCTGTTTCAAATAAAATATCTGCTACGGTTTTATATGCGATACCTTCTGGGTTTACAACTTGAGTATATGGCTGAGTACCTTCTAATTTTTGGTATAAGCCCATAATATCAAATTCTCCAGTAGCGACAGAAACATCTGTTTTGTCACCAAGGTTATAAACGTGCATTTGACGAATTTCGCTCTTAATACAAGTAGGAACAGCTTTTAAGATAAAGTTGATTTGCGATTCTTGTGAACCCATATAGTCACCATATGCCTGACGAGGTGTATTAATCTCTGTAATAATCCATTCTTTTCTAGGATAGGTAAAACCATCAAACCCATGGCTAGATAAAACATTTTGCCATAAACCTTGACGACGAGGAATACCTTGCGCAGCAGCATCAGAGTGACGTGAATATACAAAGCCGCCGATATTATTATCCCAGTATTTTACTGCACCATCAAAGTGCGGATAAGAGTGAAAACCCATTACATCAAAGTAAGCGCCTCCTCCGTGTGGATAATCAGCTGTTACAGAACCATCATTAGGATTATCTGTATTTCTTAATACTGCATCAATGAAACTTTCGTAACCTACACCTGCCATACAAACGTAAGAATCTGGATCATAAGTTTTGATTAATTCCCAACTGATACGTAACATACGTACATAGTGAAAAATAGGCGCACGCAATTTGTAATCACATGGATTAGGATTATTTTCCCACCAGTTACCAGGAGCTCCAGGTGGTTGCCAACCTGTTGCATATGTATAATCAAAACCAGGCTCATTCCAGATTTCCCAGAATTTGATGTGGTCTTTGTAATTGATAATTATATTGTACAAGTACAAAGCGTAAAAATTATTGTCGTTGACAGGTGTGCCGTTTTCTCCATTATCCCAGATAGGAGTATACATATTAGAGAATAGTTCAGAAGGAATACCAGGGCAGTATTGTGTCAAATCTTGGTGCCACTCAGTAGGGAAACCTACAATACAAGTCATATCTTCTACACCAAGATCAGCATAGTGTTGAAATGTACCTACACGTAGGTCATAACCATGTACACCTAGTACAACATCACTCAAAGACGCACGTAAGGTACGTACACCAACACCAGGAATACCCAGCGCAGGATTACCAGCAGCGATATCCGCCAATTCAGCATCATCCCAAGGTGGATTATAGCCTAAGTTACAACCAGGCCTGAAGTAACCATCGTAAGGAACTACTACGTCTTTTGCGGTATAGTTCACTTGAGCTTGACTAACTAAAAAGCCAAACATAAAGCATAGGAAAAGTATTTGCTTCTTCATAGAATTTTTTTTTGCAAATTTTAAAGTTAATGAGAGTTTAAAAATCGGTCGGATTATTACTAAACCACCAACAATTTCTAATATTTTAAAAGTTTTTTATGTGCAACAGCTACGCCATCGACCAAAAGAGATACGAAATATATACCCGTAGGTAAATCATTTATAGATACCTTTTTAGTGGTGATGTTATCAGTTATATAGATGTTTTTTTGGTACCAGATCTTTCCATTCGTGTCTTGGATAATGAGGCTTGCGTTCTCTTTTGGTGCGAAGACACTTAGATTTAGGTGGTTTTTGGCGGGATTAGGATAAAAATCTAGTAGTGTTTTATTGGTATTAATACCCAAATTTACGTTATTATTCTGATTTATGCTACGAATACCATTATGTAAAGCTAAAGAAGCATCATTTTGATCCTCATTTCCATCAAAAACAAAGCTTGAGGGAGTATTAAAGCTATATTTTTGAGACCAATTTGCCCAACCGCCAATACATTTAGGTTTTAGTTTGTATTTATAAGTAGTGTTGGTCACCAAACCAGTTATGATGTATGAATTCTGATTAATAAAAACTTCTGTCCACGGATCTCCAACTGCTTTGTATTTGATCTTATATTTTACATCATCTGGCTTTGAAGACCAATGAACGACAGCTTGAGTAATACTCGTTAGAATAACATTGCTTGCATTTATCAAATCACATTGATCGCCACTTGTCTGAAAGGTTCTTATATCTGACCAAGTAGAACTTTTACTGGTACAAACGGTTTTTACCCGATACTCATATTTTGAGTTTGGAGTCAATCCATTCAAAAATCGGTAATTCAACGTAGCATTTACTTCTTCCCAAGCATCACCAGAATTTTGTAAACGATAACGTACTTTGTATTTGTCGAAATCAGGTACATTATCCCAATTAAGTTTGACACAATTACCACTTATAAATTCAATGTCTGAAGGAATAGGAGAGTAGCAATAATCTTGTTCTCCTGTAGTGCGCAAGCATAAATTGTCAAGTGTCAATACACCATTATTACCAAGCTTATAAGCCCAAGCAATTACTTGAGTAGTACCTGAAGGAGCAGTTTCTTGAACTTCATAATATTGATAGTTTGCTGAAGTAACAAATACTCTATTCTCAAGTATTACAGCATTACTACTATTCAGGTATTGAATACCAAAAACGCTTATGTCGGTTTCTGTTGTTTTAGCATAAGCTGAAACGACAAAGACATCAGCAGGATTTGCAGGGTTGGTTACGCTTTGTCCGAAGCCACCTTCGTTAGGACCAACTTGAGCGGAGTAATCATCATCATAACCAGAATTTGCAGCATAACCAAAAGTAGTATTTCCATAATTGAACCAACCATTCGAACCACTTTGGAAGGAAGTATTGGCGTTGAGACAACCTTCATATTCTAAGTATAATATGTTGGAAGCAACATTATAATAACTAGCGGCATTTAGAACAGCATCTTGAGGGAGCTGAATGCTAATATTGCCAGCACCAGTTGGCGTCAATGTCAGTGCATAAATAGAACCTGAACCGGTTAAGTTTGAAATGTTGGCATTGTTTACTACAAAATCTGAAAGACTAAGACCCGTTACGTTTTCATTGAAGTTAATATTAATGGTAACAGGACCTTCGATTTGTTCAATAGGAGTACTTAGGGTTCCAATTGGTCGAACATACTGATTCGTGATATCTTCTAAACAAAAATCATCTACCACTAATACACCAACTGTATCAGTTTTATATGCCCAAGCATAAAGGTTAGTTGCACCAGTTGTAGCAACCATGATGACTTCGTATTTGTAGAAATTATTTGAACTTACAGAGTCTCGATCTTCTGCTAGTTGGATGCCATTATTATCTAAAAATTTGATACCTACTCCTGCAAAACCTGGGGCACCTTCTGAACGGCACCAAGCAGTCAGTTTAAAAACTTGACCAGGGTAAGCTGAAAGATATCCGGCTTGACCAAAGCCCCCTTCATCAGGACCAATATTAGCAGCACAACAATCGCCTACACCACCTGTTGTAAGTATTTGCGTATTTCCAAAATTATTCCACGAAGTCAAGCCATTTTGAAAAGATGAATTTTCAACTAAACAATCAGTATTTTCCAAAATGACATAATTGATATTTAAGGTATTAGAAACAGGATTTAGATTTCCTGCAGCATCAGTAACCGTATTTTGTAGTAGCGTAATACTTAAACCACCTTCAGTGGTAGGATTAACCGTAAGACTATAATTTCGCCCGCTACCAGTAAGGTTTGAGATCGTGGAATTATTATCATAAGTAAAATCAGCAAGACTTAATCCTGTTACATCTTCACTAAACGCGATATCAACTATGAACGAACCATTTACAATGTTATTTGCTGTACTCAATACGGCAGTTGGAGGATTGTCATCAATGACTGTTTCACCAATGCAAAGATTATCTACAAAAAGGTTTCCATTATTGGATGTTTTGTATGCCCAAGGATACATTTGAGTCGTTCCAGCAGGTGCTGTAGCTGTTACTTGATAATATTCATATTCAGTCGATGTAACAGTGAAACGATCTTCAAATAATTCAGTACCATTGACATCTAAAAATTTTATACCTCCTCCCGCAAAATCTGGAGCGCCTGTAATTTTACAAAAAGCACCAACTGTATAAGATGTTCCAACTGTAGCAGGATAAGTAACCGCAGAACCAAAGCCTCCTTCACCACTACCAATTTTTGCTGCACAACAATCGTCATAGCCATTGACAGAAGTAGCAACTGTATTGCCCCAGTTATTCCAACCTGTAAGTCCATTCGTAAAGGTGGAGTTAGTAGACAAACAATTGAAAGGAGAATCAGTTAAAAAATGATCGGTAGAAAAAATACCACGACCATAGCTTGAAGCAATAATTTTATTATCAGATTCTCTATGTTGAAACATGGTAACACGTGTATTTGCCAAACCATCATTAGTAGGTTCCCACTGCGTATTGGTTCCGTCTATATTATTGGTTGACCATACACCTAGTTCTGTAGCCAATAAAAATTGATCAGGATTATTAGGAGCAAACATTCCCCAGCGAACAGGCATATCAGGTAAGTCACCTTCTATTAAAGTCCAATTTGTTCCAGCATCTGTCGATTCCCAAACACTTGGAGCTCCATAGTTGGAAACAGTATAAACGATATGGTTTTCATTTCCTTTTTGTATGGCAATAGAACTTATGTTTCCATAAGAACCTTGATTATTATATACCTCTGTATAGATTGGATTAGAGGTATTGGCGTTATCCACAATTAATATTGAATTATACAAGGAGCCTATATAAATACGGTTAGGTATATTCGGAGAAACAATAATACACCTTAACGGTCCTAAGTTTGGAGTTATGTTATAGTTTTGTGTATTCAATCCTCCGATGTCTGTTACATAGGTATAACTAGTATTGTATCGTAAGGCATAAAGTGTTTTGGTATCACTATCATAATCTGTTGGGTTTATAAAAGACCCACCTGCCATGCTTAAACCAATAGTTGTATTCCAAGAGTCAGTTGTCAAAATGCCATAATTGTTTTGGTAAGAACCGATTTGGATATTTGGATTGTTTTGGTCGATATGACAAAAAGCACCGTCACCTCCCATTACTTTATTCACAGCATTGATACCTGATGTATTATATTGTAAAGTACCATTATCTTGGGTACCTCCAAGAAACTCATCAACACCTGCTCCAGGATGTAAAGCACAAGCATAAAACTGAGTGACATTATAGTTGTAACTTTTAAAGTCGATTGTAGGATTAGAAGATGCCCCATTTGTTGTTCTGTAAACACCGCCATCATTTCCAAATAAAACAACATTAGAATTTCCTGGTTGAAAAACAACGGTATGTTGGTCAGCATGGATATTGCTCAAATAATTTATCGTTTCACCTGCATCAAAAGAATGCGCCATATTTATACCACCAAGAAAAATACGATCAGGGTTATTAGGATCTACACCAAGTGCTATATCATACCAACATTGATTACCACAAAGACTTGAACTAGAAGCCGTCTCCCAAGTTGCCCCAGCATCGTAAGAGCGTTTTAGCCATTGACCACTCGATTCGGTCAATGCATAAACCCGATTTGGATTGGAAGCGCAGATTGCCACATCAATTCGAGTTGAACTAAACGTACTACTTGTTATCCAAGTTAGACCTTGATCATACGATTTGAAAACAACACCTCTTGAAGCATAAATGCTTCCATCAGGAGAAAGCTCTAAATCACTACAAAAACCATTCTTTACATTTGTCCAAGAGGCACCACCATCTGTTGAACGATAAATACCATAATCGGTACCTGCTAATACAACATTACCAACAACTAAGATTTTATTTACGTAGTTGAACTCATTATTTATAGTAGATTGTAAGTGAGTAAAAGAGGCACCACCATTTGTCGATTTCCAAATACCAAAACCACGAGCAGCATCCCAATTAGGAGTTGTTTCACCAGTACCAAAATAAATGATGCTTGGATTGTTAGGATCTTGAGTAATACAACCTATGGCTAGGTTTTCCATCAAATCATTGATAGGCGTCCAGTTTGGTTCTGCTGCGCTAATATTTGTAGTTTTCCATAAACCACCAGAAACAGAACCTGCAAAAACAGTTTCATATGTTGGGTCGGCAGCATCGATTAAAATAGCACGAGTACGACCACCAATATTGTTAGGACCTCGTTCTTCCCATTGGATATTTAAACCAGCATTTCGATTTTGAGCGAGTCGTTGTTTTGCAATTTTCCTAGCTTCCTTTAATCGTTCTTTAGGAACTGTATTGGTAGCAGGATCTTTTGTCATTTCGAATTCCATTTCGAAATACTGATCAATTCGTTCTTGTTTTGATAAACCTTCTTCCTCTTCTTCTCCTAAAAATTCTGTTGAAATCTCTATATGTTGAAAGGTGTAATAACTTATTCCGCATAGTAGAGTTACAAAACAAAGAAAATATAGTTTAAGGCGCATAAGAATGTATTTTCATATGTGATTGTAGGATGTTATTGCTTCGTTTTTGGGAGTTCTACTGGTAGAATGAGGAGCTTACTGCCGATTATTTTTAAGTAACTCATTCCTCAATGGGTGGTTATCTAGATTTGTTAGTACAAAGATGGTTATCTTTTAGAAGAAAATCAAAATCAATT
>JAHDIP010000136.1 GCA_020630735.1 Saprospiraceae bacterium
CCTTAGTACATCTCAATTAGTCCTAGAACCTAAATTTTAAATATGAGATTATTTATTTGTTCTCTCTTTGTTCTTTTATTATTTTCTTGCAAACAAGAAAATGCTCCTTCAACGACAAATACTTCCGCTCAAACTAGTGGAGATGATTTTGAAGCATTTTATCAAAAATTTCATGAGGATAGTCTTTTTCAAATCGATCATATCGTTTTCCCACTTGATGGCTTACCGAATAATGTGCAGGATAGTACATTGAGTTTAGGCAAATTTCAGTGGCAAAAAGAAGATTGGATTATGCACAAAGCTTTTGACCCTAATGATGAAAGCTTTATCAGAGAAATTGACCATATGAGCAATAGTTTAGTCGTAGAATCTATTCGAATGTCAACTGGTGAGTATGGAATGGAACGCCGTTTTGCCAAATTGAGTAATAAATGGTTTTTAATCCATTATACGGCTATGAATAAATTGGTGCCTTCGGAGTAGTAAAAAAGATAGTACTTAACGAATCTTTAAACGTTTCGTCAAGTACTAGAATTTCTAAAACGTTTTTCGTTCTAACAGATAATTTTTCACATAATCTGTAATGCCTTCTTCCAAAGTATGAAAAGGAGCTTTGTAGCCTACCGAACGTAATTTCTTGATATTCGCTTTAGTAAAATACTGATAGTTCTTTCTGATATCTTTTGGTGTGTCGATAAACGTAATATTCGACTTCTTACCCATCGCCTTAAAGGTAAACTTGGCTAAATCCAAAAAGGTATTTGCCTTACCTGTACCTAGATTGTACAAACCACTCTTGGGTTGTTGTTCAAATAAAAAATACAAAACATCAATCACATCTTTTACATAAACAAAATCTCTTTTTTGATGTCCGTCTTTGTAGTCTTTATTGTGCGAACGGAATAGTTTCATCTCGCCTGTTTCCTCGATCTGTTTTACCGTATGATAAATCACAGAAGCCATTCGGTCTTTGTGATACTCGTTAGGACCATAAACATTGAAAAACTTTACACCAGCCCAAAACGGTGGCGTTTTCTTTTGCTTCAATACCCACTTATCAAATTCGTTTTTAGAAACACCATAAGGGTTGAGTGGTTTCAAAGAAGCTACTGAACTGTGGCTATCATTGTATCCTTTTTCGCCCAAACCATAAGTAGCAGCACTTGAAGCATAAATAATAGGAATTTCATGATTGGTACAAATATTCCAAATTTCTTTAGAGTAGTTGAGATTTAGTCGATCAAAAATTTTCTTGTCTTTTTCCGCTGTATCCGTTCTTGCCCCTAAGTGGAAAACAAAATCTACTCTTGAGTGAATTTTTTCAAACCATCTAAGAAAAATATCTCGATGCAACCAATCTTGAATCGATTTACCTTTAAGATTGTACTCCTTATATTCTTTATAAAAATCATCGACTACCATCACTTTCCTCATATGCCCCTCGACATTCAGCTTCTCTACCATACAACTTCCGATAAAACCCGATGCTCCTGTTACAATTATCATTTTTATTCTTTTTTGAGAAGTCGAAAAAAAATTCAATTCTCAGTTTTTATTCAAAAAAAATCATGTTTGTTTTATTCGTTTTTTCTGTTTGCTCAAAGAAAATAAATAAAGCAATAGTAATGATCAATAATTAGTAATTTATAATTTTTATTACTGTTCAACCATTTGTTCTTCGTACGATTCGATTGGCGGACAAGTACAGATTAGATTACGGTCGCCGTGTGCATTATCGACACGAGCAACATGCGCCCAAAACTTATTTCCCTCTCGGATATAGCTAATCGGGTAAGCTGCTTTTTCTCTACTATATGGATACGGCCAATTATCTCCAGATACTAAATGAATCGTATGTGGTGCATTTGCTAATACATTCACTTTTGCATCTGCTTCGCCCGTTGCAATTTCGTCAATCTCTTTTCTTATTTGTAATAAAGCATCGCAGAAATTATCAATCTCTAATTTCGACTCACTCTCTGTTGGCTCAATCATAATCGTACCAGCAACAGGAAAGGATAAAGTTGGTGCATGAAAACCATAATCAATCAAACGCTTTGCTACATCTTCTGCACTTGCTACCGCTTTAAATGGTCGTAAGTCTAAAATTAACTCATGCGCCACTCGATCATTCGCTCCTGTAAATAATACTTGATAGGCTTTCTCCAAACGAGCTTTTATATAATTAGCATTCAAAATAGCATTTTCAGTAGCTGCTTTGATTCCTTCTTTTCCTAGCATTTTGATATACGCATAAGAAATCAATAAAATACTTGCACTTCCCCAAGGAGCGGCCGAAACAGCATTGATCCCTTTCTTACCTCCCGTTTTTGCTAAAATGTGTTTTGGTAAATAAGGTGCTAAACTTTTGTTTACACAAATTGGCCCCATTCCTGGACCTCCACCACCATGTGGAATACTGAAAGTCTTGTGCAAGTTCAAGTGACATACATCTGCATTGATGGCACCTGGAGAAGTCAGTCCAACTTGGGCGTTCATATTGGCACCATCCATGTACACTTTTCCTCCATTATCATGGATGATTTTACAAATTTCTTTGATCTTTACTTCAAACACTCCATGTGTAGATGGATAAGTCACCATCAAGGCAGAAAGGTTTTCTTTATGTTGCTTCGCTTTTTCTTTTAAGTCATCAACGACAATATTACCTTCCTCGTCACATTTGATAACGACTACTTTCATTCCGCACATTACGGCACTTGCAGGATTCGTTCCGTGAGCAGAAGATGGAATCAATACTATATCTCTATGATGATCTCCATTTGCCTGATGATAAGCACGTATAGTCAACAATCCTGCATATTCTCCTTGCGCACCAGAATTTGGCTGTAAAGAACAAGCATCAAAACCAGTTATTTCTGAAAGGTAACGTTCTAACTCATCAAAAATTTGAAGATAACCTTTGATCTGATTGCTAGGTGCAAAAGGATGCAAATCTGCAAATTCTGGCCAACTTACAGGCATTAGTTGCGTCGCTGCATTTAGCTTCATGGTACAAGAACCTAGCGGAATCATAGAGTGCATTAAAGACAAATCTCGGTTTTCTAGTCGTTTGATATAACGCATCATTTTCGTTTCCGTATGATAAGAATTGAAAACAGTATGCGTTAAGTAATCACTGGTACGAACTAGTTTTTTAGGAAATTTAAATCCCTTTGGCTCACGAATAGCAATTTTCTTTTTAGAATTTTTCACTTTCGCAAAAAGCTCGATAAGCGATGTAACATGTGCCAGTGTACAGGTTTCATCTAAGCTGATTTGAATGGTATCTTTTGTGTAGTAAAAGTTTACTTTAGCAGATAAAGCTAACTTCTTTATTTTTGTTTGTGTTACTTTGGTTGTTGAAATACAAAGCGTATCAAAATAATATTTATTGACTTGCTTAAATCCTAATTTTGTAACCTCTTTGTCTAGAATTTGAGTAAGTGTGTGTACTCGATCTGCAATTGCACGAATACCTTTTGCACCATGATAAACAGCATACATTCCAGCCATAATAGCCAATAAAGCCTGAGCTGTACAAATATTAGAAGTAGCTTTTTCTCGGCGAATGTGTTGCTCTCTAGTTTGTAAAGCCATTCGTAAAGCCCGATTACCTTGTGCATCTATAGATACTCCAATGATACGACCTGGTAATTGACGTTTGAAGTTTTCTTTGGTTGCAAAATAAGCTGCGTGTGGACCGCCTAATCCCATTGGCACACCAAATCGTTGGGTGTTTCCTACTACAGCATCTGCACCCCACTCACCTGGAGGAGTTAGTAAAGCTAAACTCAAAATATCAGCTGCAACAGTTATATAAAGGTCTTTTGCTTTTGCCTTTGTTACAAATTTACTATAGTCCTCTACCGAACCATCTTTTCCTGGATATTGTAAAAGTACACCAAATGTTTTTTCATTGAACTTGTATTTCTTCCAATCGCCAATTACAATGTTAATACCTAAAGGTTCAGCTCTTGTTTGAAGGACATTAATCGTGTGATCGTATACTTTATCAGAAACAAAAAACTCGTTTTGAATATCTTCTTTGTTTTTGTTTCGTTTATTTTTAATACTAAAAAACATACTCATCGCCTCAGCTGCTGCTGTACCTTCATCCAATAAAGAGGCATTTGCTATTGGCAAGCCTGTTAAATCGCTTACACAGGTTTGAAAGTTAAGTAAAGCTTCTAGTCGACCCTGTGCAATTTCTGCTTGGTAGGGCGTGTATTGAGTATACCATCCTGGATTTTGAAACACATTACGGCTAATAACTGAAGGCGTGATTGTTCCGTTATATCCTAATCCGATATGAGATTTGAATACCTTATTTTTTGCAGCGGTTTGTTTAAGTTCTTGTAAATACTCAAACTCTGATAAAGCTGTAGGAATATCAAGGTCTTTTTTCAGGCGGATCGTTTTAGGAATCGTCTGATTGACCAAATCTTTCATAGAAGAAGCTTTAGCTATTTTAAGCATTGCATTTCGTTCTTCTTCGTTGATTCCAATATGTCTGTCTACAAATTTGTCGTAAAAGGAAGTTCTACTCATTTCTTTGAAATTAAAAGATGTTTTGATACAAAATTTTATGACGTAGGTGGCGGCGCAAAGTTACGCATTTTGGACGTGAAAATGTAACAAGAATAAATCCTTCTTGAGGATTTCACAAAATTAGGTTTTGATATAGATGAGCAATATTATATGACAAAAAAAAGAGGGCTATTTTAGCCCTCTTAATATTTTGAAATCAAAGAAAATGTATTGCTACATTACTTCAACTTGAATTCTTTTTTAACAGCAGCAACCATATCTAACTTTTCCCAAGTAAATGTTTCTACTGTTTTCATTTTAGATTTTCCGTTTACACCAATCTTTACTTTCTTCTTTCCTGGTTTACGTCCCATATGTCCGTAAGCAGCCGTTTCGAAGAAGATCGGATTTTTCAAGCCAAAACGCTTAACGATAGCAGCTGGGCGTAAGTCAAAAATCTTAGCTAAACGCTTACCGATTTCGCCATCAGTCAAATCAACTTTAGCAGTTCCGTATGTGTTTACGTATACACCTACAGGTTTTGCTACACCAATTGCATAAGCAACCTGCACTAAACATTGTGAAGCTAAACCAGCAGCAACAACATTTTTAGCAATATGACGTGTAGCATAAGCAGCAGAACGGTCAACTTTTGAAGAATCTTTTCCTGAGAATGCACCACCACCGTGAGCACCTTTTCCACCATAAGTATCAACGATAATCTTACGACCTGTCAAACCAGTATCACCATGTGGTCCACCAATGACAAATTTACCTGTTGGATTAACGTGTAGGGTGTATTTTTTAGCAAATAACTTTTTGGTTTTAGCAGGAAGTTTTTTCAATACTCTAGGTATTAAAATCTCCTTTACATCTTTTTTGATTTTAGCAAGCATTTTTCGCTCTGTATCAAAGTCATCGTGCTGTGTTGAGATAACGATGGTATCAATACCAATTGGCTGATGATTATCATCATACTCAACAGTAACTTGAGATTTTGAATCTGGACGTAAGTACTTCATTTGACGGCCACCTTTACGAAGCGCTGCCAACTCTTGAAGTAATAAGTGAGACAATTCAAGAGAGATTGGCATGTAAGTGCTCGTCTCATTGGTTGCATAACCAAACATCATTCCCTGGTCACCAGCTCCTTGTTCGTCCTCTTTTTTACCTACATCAACACCTTGTGCGATATCAGCAGATTGTTCGTGAATAGTAGATAATACCCCGCAAGAATCAGCATCGAATTGATACTCTGATTTGGTATATCCGATATGCTTGATTACATCTCTTACGGTGTTTTGAATATCAATGTAAGCACTTGTTCGTACTTCACCTGAGATAACTGCAAGTCCAGTAGTAACTAAAGTTTCGCAAGCAACTTTTGACTCTGGGTCTTGTGCTAAGAATGCATCTAGTATAGCATCAGAAATTTGATCTGCTACTTTATCTGGATGTCCTTCTGAAACTGACTCTGACGTAAATAAATATGCCATGACCTATAAAGTTTATAATTTTATGTATGAATAAAGATATTAGTAATTATCATATGGTTTAGAAAAGTTGCACAAAGGTAGTTATACTTATAGATAAAAGCCACTCATAATCAAATATTTATTAAAATATTATCTGATTTCACAATTTAAAAACAATTGGCCGCCTTCTGGTGCATCTTTTAATTTAATAAATCCTTCCAATACATCACCAATTTCTACGGCTCCAACTCCAGCGGGTGTCCCCGTAAAAATGATATCGCCTTGATGCAATTTGAAATATTGAGAAACATAAGAAATCAAATAATCGAAAGTAAAAATGAGGTCTTTAGTATTTCCATATTGTACAATTTCTTCATTTTTTTTCAGATAAAATTCAATAGCATTTTTATCTTCTACTCGATCTATCGAAACAAAATTGCTTAAACCAGCTGATCCGTCAAAGCCTTTTGCGATTTCCCAAGGATGCCCTTTTTCCTTACATTGTTGTTGAACATCCCTAGCCGTAAAATCAATTCCAAAAGCAATTTGGTTGTAATACTTATGTGCAAACTCTGGCTGTACATGCCGTCCATTTCTACAAATTTTTAACACCAGTTCCGCTTCGTAATGCAAATCCTCTGTAAAAGTCGGGTAGTACAATGGTTTATTATTAACGAGTAATGCCGATGATGGTTTCATAAAAACCAAAGGCTTTTTGGGAACAGGGTTATTCAACTCTTTTGCATGGTCGGCATAATTACGACCGATACAGATAATTTTCATACAATTATTTTTAAAGAAGCAACGTCAATCGAGATGAAAATAAAAAAAACGTTTTCAATTAATTATTAGAATCTCACATTCAGTAGACCTGTCAATTCTTTCACTTCTTTTATTGTTTCTTGTGCACGTTTTCTGATCTCTGCTGAAGAAGCTTTTATTTGATTCTTTACTTCTTTTTTATTGGCTAATAATTCGTTCTTATTCTCTTTGAAGGTAGTACTCAATCCAACTAAAGTATCAGCAACTGCATCTTTTAAATCACTATATTTTAAGTTTCCGCTTTTATAATCATCCATCAGACGAGCATGTGCCTCCATATTTTTAGCAGCTCTCATCATTTCAAATAAATTGGTAACTCCAGCACTCATTTCTCCTTCTTTCGTATCGCCAGTATCTGTAACAGCAGAACGAATTTGTTTTCGTATTCTCGCTTCATCAGCAAACAAACTAATAGAATGTTTTTCTCCAGCACTTTTACTCATTTTTCGAGATGGATCAGCAGTTGATTTGATTTTAGGCGTTTCGGTATATAATGCTTCTGGTAAGACAAAATATTCTTTTCCTATTTGACTGTTGAAACGTTGTGCTATATTTCTAGACAACTCAAGGTGTTGCTCTTGATCTTTTCCGATAGGTACATAATCAGCTTTATAAATCAAAATATCTGCCGCTTGCAATACGGGATAGCTAAATAACCCCGCAGAGATAAAACCTTCACTTGTACTCGCACTTTGCGATCCTTTATCTTTAAACTGTGTCATACGGGTAAGATTACCATACGAACAAAAACAATTAAAGATCCAATTCAATTCAGTATGTTCAGGAATCAGCGATTGAACAAATAAGTTGCTAGGCTTGATACCTACAGCCATCAAATTGAAGAGTAATTCCCAAGTATTTTCACGTAACTTCTTAGGGCTATAAGGCATCGTCATTGAATGATAATCAACTACACCATAATTGCAATCATACTCATCTTGTAATCTGACCCAATTTTGAACAGCTCCAAAATAGTTTCCAAAATGCATATCTCCAGTTGGCTGGATACAGGATAATACTTGTTTCATCTTTTTTTAATTCTAATTAATTTAGTTTTCACATAGGGTGCATCTTTGAGATATGCCCTATGCCTTTTACTCATTCTACTTGTCAGGCTCAAAAATTACTTTACTGCTGCAATTATAGAGATTTCGATATTTACAAACTTCGGTAGGTTTGCTACTTCTACTAGTTCTCTTGCAGGAGCTGTTGCTTCATCAAAGTAAGTTGCATATACAGCATTAATTCGGCTATACATATTCATATCAGCAACAAACACACTACATTTCAAGATATCTTCGAAAGTAAGACCTGCTTCGGTCAAGATCGCTTGGATGTTTTTCATCACTTGATGTGTTTCAGCTTCGATACTGTCCAGCACGAGTTCTCCTGTAGCAGGAACAATTGCTATTTGGCCAGAGGCATAAAGTACACCATTGTGAATAATCGCTTGGTTGTAAGGACCTACAGGTGCAGGTGCATTTTTGGTTTCGATTATTTTTTTCATCATTGAAGGGTTTTACTATTAAACTTTTATAGAAAACACAAAAAGCCCCGCATATGATTATGGGAGCTTAATGCCTATATAATATCTTAAGAGAAATATTTTATTCTTCTATATCTTCATCAGCTTTGATGAAAAGCTGACCTCTATAGTAAGTATTACCGTCTACTTCATAAGCACGGTGAAACAAATGAGGTTCACCTGTAGTAGGACAGATAGAAACATTAGGAGGTGTTACCTTAATGTTTGTACGTCTTTTTCTCTTTCTTTGCTTCGAGATCTTACTCTTCGGATGTGCCATTTCTAATTATTTTATAAGTATACTAATTATTACCAAAATTTTTCAATGCGTCCCAAACAGAACCACTGTCATCATTTTTATCTTCTTTTTCCTCTTCGTCGATTGCAGAATTTTTATTAAGATAAGCGAGCATTTCGTCATTACAAGCTCTATTTTCATCTTCTTCGCAATCGTAAACCTTGACTAAAGGAATTGCAAGACATATACATTCGAAAATGTACTTTGCAATATTGAAAGTGGTATCTTCTGTTGTTATATAAACAATTTCTGCTTCGTCATTTTTTTCAGCAGCATATTTAACTAAAATTTGCTGCGTTCCTATTATCGGAAGATTAATGCCTTCTAAACAACGGTCGCATTCCGTTTGCATCGTTCCTTTAAAATCGAAATCCATCACTATCATATCTGGGCGTTTGTCGAATGCTAATGAAACATCAAAATTCCCATTATGAATTGGTGAGTCCTGAAATTCTTTGAAAAAGTCCTTATCAATTTGATAATCAAACTGATGGACATCATTATTCAAACTTTTTAAAGGGATCGAAAACTGTTCTAACGATTCCATAATTAAAGAACTTCTTAAAATTGCGGGGCAAAGATACATTTTTTAATCCTATTTTGAAAGCATCCCCTAAAATTCTTTTTTATAATGATTTTTACATCTAAATACGCTGAAACCAAAGTAGTTTTGGGATTGTAAAACGATTAAAGCTACTGAGAATCAAAGGGTAGCTACCAATAATGATCCTTAAACTGAATACCAGTAGATATAGTTCCATTTATCCCATAAATAAAGGTTTTAACCATATCTATTAATCTCCCCCGTTCATCTAAGACATCCATACTTTTGTCCATAATACAGGTCACTTAAACAATCTAAGTTCCAATTAATGGGTTTATAAGCCAACAAAACCATTTTACTAACAGAGAAGTATATGAATGCTTCACAAAAATCAACCAAGATGAGTTCTTATATTTATGAAAATCAAAACACGAAGTCGTTTCAAATGATGTCATGGATTGGATTTATTGTATCATTTGCAGGAATGGGAGCTGGTTTAATTTACCTTCAAGTAGACATTGCAATGAAAGGCTTCTTGGCAATGGCTTACCTGTTTAATGTCTCTGCCTGTTTTACGCTGGCAAAAGTTGTAAGAGACAAACACGAATCTGATCGGTTCATCAACAAAGTAGAAAATGCAAAAACGGAGAAATTTTTGACGGAAAGTAGTCCGAGTATATAAGAGGTAGATTTAGAAAACAAAAGTAGAAGAGAGAGCAGGGAAGCAAGAATAGGGACTACATTTAGTATAAAAATATTTCCTTTTCGATTTAAACTAAATGTCTCGATTCTCTGTTCTCTACTCTCTCTTCTTAAATATTATACAACTTTAATTATGTGTATGTTACAAGCCCTTCGTCATCGTTTCAGGTCTTACCCAAGCATCAAATTCTTTTTCGGTAAGGTAACCTAATTCAACAGCAACTTGCTTAAGCGTCTTATCTTCTTTGTATGCTTTCTTTGCAATCGTAGCAGATTTGTCATAACCAATTTTGGTATTCAATGCAGTAACAAGCATCAAGGAGTTTTGAAGATTCTCTTTGATCTTATTGTAATTTGGTTCGATACCTTTCGCACAATTTTCATTAAAACTTTGACAAGCTTCTCCGATCAAACGAGCAGAAAAAAGAAAGTTAAAAATCATCATTGGTTTAAAGACGTTTAACTCGAAGTGTCCAGTCATTCCACCAACATTTATAGCTACATCATTTCCGACAACTTGAGCCATAGCCATTGTCAATGCTTCCGATTGCGTTGGGTTGACTTTACCCGGCATAATTGACGAACCAGGTTCGTTAGCAGGAATGATTAATTCACCAATTCCACAACGAGGACCAGAAGCCAACATCCGAATATCATTTCCGATTTTCATTAGGGAAACGGCTGCCGTTTTTAGAGCACCATGTGCTTCTACCAAAGCATCATGAGCAGCCAATGCTTCAAATTTATTTTTAGCTGTAACGAATGGTAACTTTGTCAGCTTTGCAATATGTTTTGCTACTTTTTTATCGTACCCTCTTGGTGTATTTAAACCTGTACCAACCGCTGTACCGCCTAATGCTAATTCTCCTAAATGAGGTAATGTGTTTTTGATTGCCTTTATCGCATGTTCTAGTTGCGAAACATACCCAGAAAGTTCTTGTCCAACAGTTACAGGCGTTGCATCCATAAAGTGTGTACGACCAATCTTTACCACCTTATTAAAAGCCTTTGCTTTGGCAGCTAATGTAGCTCGCAATGCTTCTAAACCAGGCAAAGTTGTTTGCATGATCATTTGGTAAGCAGCAATGTGCATAGCTGTTGGGAAAGTATCATTTGACGATTGAGATTTATTGACATCATCATTCGGATGCAATACTTTTTTGTCATCTGTTAGCTTTCCTTTTTTAATGACGTGAGCACGATTAGCAACTACCTCATTTACATTCATATTTGTTTGTGTTCCAGAACCTGTTTGCCAAACAACTAATGGAAATTGATCGTCTAATTTTCCTGCTAATATTTCATCACAAACTTTAGCAATTAAGTTAGCTTTCGTTTTTGGCAAAACACCACATTCTGCATTTGTAAAAGCTGCTGCTTTTTTCAAAATTGCATAAGCTCTAATGACTTCAATCGGCATTTGTTGACCACCAATTTTGAAATTTTCTTTTGAGCGTTGAGTTTGTGCTCCCCAGTATTTATCGATTGGAACTTTTACAATTCCGATGCTATCTTTTTCTTTACGATATTTCATTTTTTTAGTATTAAATTATCAAAAAACGATACAAAGTTAATCTTTCTTTAATAATGAGGAAACTTTATTTGAAACAACTCGTATAGGCACAAAAAAGAAAATATAAAAAAGTTTTTTTATACTTTTTATTTTCAAAAAAACCTATCATTTTTTTTGAAATTTGACCACATAAAATAAACTTACTATATTTGGAGTTTATTTTAAAAATAACAGTCTTTCATTCAACTAATGTAATAAGAAAAATCACACGATTTTTTTTCTACATTACTAAATTAAAACATTTAAGTTTATGGCATTCAAACTTCCTAAATTACCTTACTCGTACGGTGCATTAAGTTCAGTTGTTGATAAAACAACAATGGAGATTCACCATACGAAACACCATGCTGGTTACACAAACAAATTGAACGCAGCGATGGCTGATGCTGGTCTTGGAAAAATGACAATTGAAGATGTTCTTAAAAGAGTATCTAAGTATTCTCCTGCAGTTAGAAATAATGCTGGTGGGTTTTATAACCACTGCATGTTTTGGAAAATTATGGTACCTAAGGGTACAGCTGTTCCTTCTGCAAAAAGTAAATTTGGAAAAGCTATTGTAGCTTCTTTTGGTTCTTTCGAAAACTTCCAAGAAAAATTTGCTGCTGCTGCTGCTAGTAGATTTGGTTCTGGATGGGCATGGTTATGTTCTTCAAGAACAGGTAAATTATTTATCACGTCTACACCTAATCAAGATAATCCATTAATGGATTGTGCTGATAAGAAAGGTTTCCCTATCATGTGTATTGACGTTTGGGAACACGCTTACTACTTAAAGTACCAAAACAGACGTGCTGATTACGTAAAAGGTTTCTTCTCTGTAGTTAATTGGAAAGAAGTAACAAAGCGTTATACTGCTGCTTGCGCAAATAAAACAGCTCCTGTAACAACTTCTATGTCTGATGCTGTCGTTAAGCCTAAGCCAACTGTTGCCAAGAAAAAGGTAACGGCTAAAAAAGCAACTACTTCTAGAGCAAAAACAACGGCTAAGAAAAAAGTAACAGCTAAAAAAGCAACTACTGCAAAGGCAAAAACAACGGCGAAGAAAAAAGTAACGGCTAAAAAAGCAACTACTACAAAGGCAAAAACAACAGCGAAGAAAGCTGTTGCGAAAAAAGTAACGCCTAAAAAAAAGGCCGTTAAAACGTCTGCTGTAAAGAAAGTTGTAAAAAAAGGGGTGCCAATTAAAAAAGTTACCGCTAAAAGACGTCGTGTAGTAAAATAATGACTAATTAACAACTAAGTAATGGTTAAAAAATAACTTCCTGATTTCGTTTATGCTCTTTTGTTACTACTCTTCGTTATTTTTTTCAACGATAGCTAGGCTATCCTTTCAAAAAATGCCTCGATTAGCAACAAAATTTCTATCTCCAAATCGGGAACTTATTATTCACCCATTACTAAAGAATAAAAAAAGACCTCTTTCGTTAAAACGTTAGAGGTTTTTTTAATTTTAACAGCGAATATTTGCTATTAAATAAAAAAAATCATAATTTGTAGTCGATTACTAAACAGGACATAGAAAGCTTTTATTTTATACAAAATCCATATCCTTAATAACATTTTTTGTAAATAAAGCTTCCGAGAAGACTAATTTCTATTATACTTTTTAGAGGTTTTGCTAACTATGTTTGTACTTAATACACACACTATTACTTTTTTTGAACCCAATTTGTTAACACCAAAAATCCACATCCCATGATCATTTTTGGAATTTTACTACTAATTTTGGGGCTTTTTAGCTACGAATTAGTAAACGAGGTTTAGGAATCCGAGAACATCCTAAAGAAAAAAAGAAGGCTTTTTCCAATGGAAAAGGCCTTCTTTTTTTATCAAATACATGTTTTTATTCTACTTTATTTTCACAGATTCGTACATTGTTTCTGCCTGTTCCTGAGTAAATGTTCCCATCATACCTGTTCGAAAAATATATTCATTATCTCCTTGAACCAATACATAACGGAAACCATAGTTTTTGTACGTAGAGTCTATTTGAGTTTCGTAAACAAAACCTGCTTCTTCGTCCTTAATGATTTTAGAAAAATAACGACTACTTTTCACCTCATCTAATTGGTCTTTTTTCAACTTACTAATATCTGTAGTTGTTGCACTACTAGAAAACAGTTGAATAGAATAATCATCATCTTTTTTGATCGTAATATCATTGGTAAATCCAATTTTCTTTTTTAACACTGTCGCTCCTTCGGGCGCTTTGATCTTCAGCGGAACACCATATTCTAATAAGTCTAGTCCCTTAAAATCTGCTACAGGATCAGTTTTACAGGCTGAAAAAATTATAACAATGCAAAAAAAACTTAAAAAGTAATATCTCATCTTTATTTATGATTGAAGTTTCATATAAAGCTCAAATTTAATATTTTTATGAATATAAAGAACAACCCTTTGTGGTTTTTAACCGAATATTATGATTATTGAAATTTGTGCGAACTCTGTACAGTCTGCCATTTATGCTCAACAGGGCAATGCTCAACGGATAGAATTATGTTGTAGCTTGGAACTTGGTGGAATAAGTCCAAGTGCAGGAACGATCTTACGTTGTCGGCAATTACTACACATTCACCTATTTGTACTTATCCGTCCAAGAGCTGGTGATTTTTGTTATTCGGAGGAAGAATTTGAAACGATGAAAACAACAATCGAATTTTGTAAACAGCATATGATTGATGGTATCGTTATTGGTTTATTGAATCCCGACAGAACGATCGACCTTAAACGTACAAAAGAGTTAGTAAAACTTGCTCGACCTATGCAAGTAACTTTTCATCGTGCTTTTGATTCTGTAAAAAATCCACTCAAAGCGGTTGAACAACTAATAGACATAGGTATAGACAGAATACTTACTTCTGGACAAAAAAATACGGCAATAGAAGGGAAAGAACTTATTCATCAACTCGTACTCCAAGCTAAAAATAGAATCAGCATTATGCCTGGGGCAGGTATCAATGCTCAAAATATTGAAACACTCATCGAAACCACTAAAGCAACAGAATATCACCTTTCTGCCAAATCATTGGTCAAAAGTAATATGACAAGTAGTTCAAGCAATCTACAATTGAATAGTAGCCCAGAAGTTTCTGAGTTTGATTATTATGAAACAGATCTAGAAAAAGTAAGAACGATTGTTAGAATCGTCAATGGAAAATAATTAATTGTTTGGATCGGCATCGCCTGTTACATCACCAATTTTGTAACCTATGATTACAGGCATTACTGCAGGATGTATATCAACACTTTCGGGCACAAATCGCCAAGATAGATTTTGAGGAAATTCCGAATAAATCGTCAACACTAATTTTCTTAATTCAACCAAATCAAAAGTGGTTACTGTTCCAGAATTATTAGCATCGGCTGCCAGTAAAGTGTAGGGCGCATCAATAGGATCGACACCCAAAATGTGTTTTTGAATCGTTACAATATCGAAAGTACTCACACCATTATTTGCATTGATATTTTTGATTGGCGTAATGGTATAAGTTTGATTTGGCGATAAATTATTTAAGGTAAACATTCCAGAACTATCGGTTACAATTGTTCCCGTTAAGCCTCCACTAATTTGGAGTGTAACTTGTCCAATACCTTCTCCAGAAGTATTTATAATTTGTCCTGTCTGGCTATAGCCTGTTTCTACAGGTTCGAAAGCATCTATGGTTATTGCACCCGTTCCGATTGGGTCGAGCCAATCCATCAAGCGAGTTTCAGGTGTCGTACCTTCATCCCACGACTTAGCGATCCGACCAGCATAAGTTATGAAAATATCGCAATCTGCATTACCACCATGTAGCTGACCAATGATGCGACCATTGCTATCGAAAAGCGGGCTACCAGACGAACCGCCTTCTATTGTTCCTATGTCTAAATTTATTTTGAAATGATGATTACCTGGAGTTGATACATCATTACTCCAATTAATCTGAATCGGATGAATAGTTGCTGAATTATTTTCTACAGCTATTTTTTTAATATCTCCTGCAGGGTGATGTACATAGGCACAAAGGGGTGGCACAAAACTCACCGAACGATTCCAGCCATTTAGTTGTACATTATAATCAAGTGGAATCGGAGTCATGATTTCATACAAAGCAAAATCGCTTTCCTGTCTGGCAGCTTTAAAGGTACACCCTAGTACTGAATCGTATGTTGGTTCTACTGTTGGATTGGCACAGCCTGCAGTTTCATAATTAAAATCAAAACGCCACATATCATAAAGTGGCGTAAACCCTGCTGAACAATGGTTGGCAGTCAAAAAATACTGTTTGCCATCATTCGCTGTATTGTTAATCAAAGAACCTGAACAGTAGCCCATACCTTCTTCTACGACAACAATAATTCGAGCTACGCCTTTTTTCTCCGCTTGCCAATCTGCTCCTGCATTACAATTTACATTGACATGGCAATCTAAGGCATCGCCATATGCTTCGCTTGAATAAACTCTAAATTCTGAGTCGGAGTTTTGCATTACCTCTTTTTCATAAGCATGCATGACATTGTAAATCTGAATTTGCCCCTGCCCTCTTTCTGCCACAGGTTCGTAATATTCGAGCATTGCTGTTTCTCCTTTTATCATACCAGTCAAAAATCGACCACTTTCCTTATTGTTTTTATACGTGTATGCCCCTCGTACTTGGCTACCATCTTCGCTATACATATACAGCTTTGCCCCTTTTGGCAAATAAAATTGATCATACAATAAAAACAAGCCTAAAGCTCCTTTCGATTGGACTTTCAAACGCCACAGTCGATCACCATTTTCTAATTCAAGCCATTCGCCAGCATTGTCTAAATTGTATTGTACATTGATAGGTGCTGCAAATCGAAACGAGCGATTACTTTTTCGATCTTCTTCTTTTACTTTCTTTATATTAAATGGTGGAATTTTTTCAGCACTTAGGCTTTGGCGAGCTACTACTTCTTTTTGTGTCAAACTATAGGGTAAGCCTCCTTCGCTTATCTGTGCGAGTGTACTCTCAATCAAACAACAACAGCATAGGAAGACGAAAGCCTTTAGGTTAAAGTATTTTATCATATCATAGGAATTATAATCGGGATGGGGAGGAAAACGATATTAAAATTACAATTTTTTGAGCCTAAAGTCAAAATTGAATGCTCTGTATACTATATAAACTTGTTAAAAAGCCAACATTAAAAGGTCTAAAATATAATAAAAATGCTTCACAAAAATTGCTATAATTCAACCATTATTGCCAACAAACCTAATAACAATGTTTTACGAGACCAGGAATTAGTCATTATTTGCCCGTCACAAAATCAAAAAAACAAAGCATAAAGAGGGATGGCAAGCAATTATATTTGAGGTATAAAGAAAATAACAACAGACCTCAAGAAAAAAAGTCATTAAAGAATTTGTGCATGGATCTCAACGTTGTCTTTATTCATATTTCATGAGTAGGGGCAACTTTTTTTGTATAAGTAATGGTCAAATAATAAGTTCCATATTTTTCGTCCATTACTAAAAGCGAAAAAGAAAATCTCTGCAATTTCCTTTTTCGCTTTATTTTCATTCAAACTT
>JAHDIP010000431.1 GCA_020630735.1 Saprospiraceae bacterium
TAGCATCTTCATCTGGATGAGTAAAGAGAAAAGCATCAGAATCAAAGGCAAGTTGGGCGTTGACAAAAGGCATTATTAATATAACAACCAGAATATAAGAACAGACACGACACATAGACATTAGAGTTTTTTTCTAAGATAGGTTTTATTTTGTTTAAAGAAGAAAGAAAAACCTAATCATAAGAGTTTTGCGAATTTTCAGTTTTAGAATACCGTCTTATAAGACTTTCGCTTTTTTAATATTATACTAGATCAAGCATTTGATATTGAGTTGATTAATTATAATATGCTAGTAGCTTGGTAACGCATTACATTGGAAGGCAAGTGATTTATTTAGAAATTCTTGCTTCATCCGGATAAATTATAGAATTGCTTAACGATTCGAGGATAAGCTTAAGATTAACGAAGTCATCGTTGCTACTAAAGCTCTTAATACTACTGTCGGATATTTATTAGGAAAGAATGAAGATGCAAAACTGTTTCAATACCCTGCAATGCTCAAAAGATTCAAGGTTATCAATCAAATTGATGCCGATGATCGTTCTGCTCTTTTAAAAAATATTGATCCAATTCTTAGGGATGCTAAAACAAGACAGGCTTATGCATAAAAAGCTCCTAACTCTTTCAAGTTAGAAGCTCTTGAATGCTCTGTATTAAGTTTTTAAATTCTGTCGTATTCTAATGCTACCTCTTCAAAAAATCCATACTTGTAGATTTCAATAGGTAATTCACAATGAAAATCTACAATATCACTTTTCGTTTCCTTTTCAATTTTTGATAGGGCTACTTTAAGCAACTGCCTATTCAAAATGGCTGCTTCTCTAAATATTGCTCTGTCATTATTTTTTCCATCCTGAAAGAAATAGATTTCATCTGTAAATAAGTTCTCTTTTAATTCTAACTCAAAAACAGCATCACGATAAACTCGAAGAAGGATGATATCTTTTAAAGAAACTATATCTATCACTTTATTTTTATCTTCCTTAATCCCATAGAAAAAAAACTTAGCGGTTATCCAATACTCTTTTGAAAGAACAACATTCTGCTCTCCGTAATTTTCTAAACAACGATAATTGTCAACCAGAAATGAATTAGCAACTATGTTAAATATTTCTGCATACATATCAGAAAACTCCGCAATTCCAGTAGGGCTAAACTCAAAGAATCCAGAATTTTTACTTCCTGTTAGAGAAGATAGCAACTCATTTTTTTTTAAAAACTTCATCTCTTATCCTTTCAACGTAATTATGCCATCTGAACAGTGAACAATAATTTTATCTACCCATTTATCTAAAGGTCGGTTATAGGTGCCTGCATTAGTCGACCCATTCCATGCATCTTGTGCTTCAGCTTTGGTAATTTTATCTGCTTTGATCCGAACATCAGTCTTCGGTGTTTTTCCAAAAGATTCTATTTGATCATAAGCATCTTTTGCCTTGTTCACAACTCCCTTTTGTTGACCAACAACAGTGGTAGACTCTAACACCTTCGCCTCTATAGTTTTTCCTCCACTTTTAGAAAAGCCATCAAATCCTGGATTATTTTTCTTGGGAGGAATAACTATATCATCTCCAATACTCTCTGCTATTTCATCTAAAAATCCAGCATCTTTATGATCAATCTCACCACCTTGTTTCATCAATATTCTATTATAGGAAGTATTGTTTGCTCTCTTCGCCTTAACCAATTTTGTTAAATCAATACCCAATAAATCGGCAATAATTTTAGCACACCCATTATGCACCACAACTCCCGACTCTGTCACCAAGAAGTTATGCAGATCCTTTATCTCAAGATTGTAGACAGGCTCACTTCCTTCTTTCTTGGTAGAGCTTACAACTTTAGTATTTCCAGACTTGGTTAATACTTCTTCTCCAATCTCCAACTCACCCGCTAACTTCCAATCACCCGCAGTAATAGAATAAATCGGATGCTGATAAGTAACGCCTAATTCCGCACCATTGTCAAAGCTGAGTTCATAAACCTGATTCGATTGATGTTCAAACAAGCCTGTTACTGGTTTCCAATCATATCCATCGCCCGCATCTCCTTCAGGTTTCTCCTTAGGAATAATATGTTTGATGTATGTAATTCTAAAAGGTCCATTGATTCCTTGCTCTGGTAAATTTAGAATGACAACTTTTTCTGATTCATATCCTTGCTTCTTTATCCAATCATCTGTCAAAGCAAAATGACATTTCGAAGTTCCATCGACCTGCTCAAAACTTACACTATACCAATCAGTATCATTTAATTCGTACTTGTCTCGTTGCTTTTGTTGTGGCGAAGTATATGGATCACCGTCAAGTAATCCCATATATAAATCCTCATCCGTAGAAGCGATTAAATTGTTCTGCTCGTTTACTGTTTCATGTGCGACTGCATAATCTAACAACTGTACTTCTTGTATCGGAACTGCTACGATCGGCATTGCTGCTGCAACCGCTAAAGCTTTCGTATTATTTCTAAAAGGGTTAGAGTAATTTTTATTGGCGACTAACACCGGGGTATCTTTGACAAAACATCCCATCCTGAGCAGTTTGCATGCCCATGCTTTAGGTGAATTAGCTGCTGCTGCTAAGCTGTTTGTAGTAGCAGACTTTACAGATTTACCTTTAATTAAGGTTTTGAAGCCTTTAAAGAGTTTTGCCCCTTTGATGGCCGCAAATGCACCTGCTGT
>JAHDIP010000137.1:0-12275 GCA_020630735.1 Saprospiraceae bacterium
CATGATATTTTATTTTTAAATTATTTAACTCATGTTGCGAAAGAATGGAACTAGTTATTCTCTATTCCAATCTTCCACAACTTAGATTCTTTAATACCTTATAAAGCATTACTTAACTTAACTCTGCCAAATAAGTAAAAATCAATTCTATGTTTTTCAAATTGGCTTTATCTCCATTCAATGTAAATGTCCAAGTGGCTCCTTCGGCAGGAATTTTTAAGCCACTAGTTGCCATGAGTTTACCATCCGTAAGTTCTTGACCATCTTGTTCTTTGAGCATTAAGCCCATATTACCTGGTTCGAATAATTCGTATTTACATAATATGCCGTCGATCTTATTCCCTCGAATATTTGGGAACATAGATGGATTTAACGCTAAGGACAGTTCGTCATTTTCATCAGATAAAAAGTCTTCCCATGCATCAGGGAAACCTGTAGCTACGTTGACTACTTGAGCTGATAAATAAGGCTTCAAGGTACTCTTCACTTCACTAGCAAACAACTCACCTCCTTGGTTTGCGGTGTAATTTACCGTGATGATTACATCTGTAATTTCCTTGAGGTCGTAATCTTCACGACGACCGTTTAATTCCAATCGCCAATCAGAAATTGCTCCTGTTCCTTCGAAAGGTAGATAGCGTTGGTCATCAAAGCGAAGCTCGAATAAACCATTATCGTCATAGCCACGAGAAAGGGCTATCTGTTGACTACTACGCCAGTCGCCACGAATGGAGGCAGGCATATCACCTTGTGGATTAGTAAGGTATTTAACTGCTTTGATATCTGGCTCCATGATAATCTTAGATGCCCGCTGAGTAAGTGTTGCATTGACAGCACTCAAGTCTTCTTGTCCAGCTTCAAATGAAATGGCAATCGATTTAATCTGACGACGATAGTGACCTTGGAAATCATAATTATACAATGCTTCGTTTAAAGAAAATTCACAAACTCGGTTTTGTTTCAAATTCACTAAAGCAACTGGGTTTATTGAAAACAATGAAACGTTTTTAATAATTTCAAAAGAACGATCATCCGTTTCATAGAAAGCTTTTTCCATTCTTTGCAAATCAATATTAAGTTTATCACCAGCTAGTAAACCTTTGCGTTGTGAGTTCCAGTAGCCGCCTCCGATAAAGGATGCTTCGCTTTCTTTGATTCCACGCTCAAATTGGTAAGCTTTTTCTGCTGCTTTGGCCATGTCGAAAGCTGTCTTATACGATTGGTAATAAACAGAAGATAGTTGACTGACCATCCAATTGTACAATTGCTTATTGGTGTATTTATCTCGATAATAATCTGCAACTTGTTGGTTATGGTCGATCTGTTTTTCTAAAATATCCATCTGATATTCTGCCATTGCTTTTTGCAATTTAGCGGCTTCTACCTGATAGCCGAATTGTACAATATTACTATCGGCAGTCTTTAATTGTAATCGCCAATCTTCCTTCATACGTTCGTGACTGGCATAGACTCCAATTATTTCTCCTGTTAGACTCGTCACTTGTGCCACTCCTTGAATCGCTTCAGAAATTTTATCTAAACCATTAGCCACCATATCTCCGCCGATTTGAATACCAAACTTAAATGGTCCAACATCTACTTTTGGAAAGGCGTATGCTAAGGCAGAACCAATTTTCAATACACCAGAAGCTACGTTCAAAATATTGGATGTAATCATCAGACCGATCTGTGCTTCTTCGTGTGTTAAGAGCCCATCTTCTAATAATTGTTCATAATGTTTTTTACGCATTTTGGCTTCGGTCAGACTTTCTTCAGCAGATAGGTAGTTGAATTCTGCTTCTTCGATTTGTGCTTGGTTTACTTTGATGTTTAAATCTAAAATTTCGCCTTCTTGTTTTGTTTGCAATAAGGATAATTCCTCTCCATCTTTTTTCTCTAAATTAGACAATAAATCATTACCATACTGGTTGACCTTATCTGCTAATTGCTTCGCTTGTTCTAGCATAAAAGAGAATCGATAATGTGGTATTTTAACTCCACCACCAGCTAAGGCAGCAGATAGACCACCACCACCCGCAGCAGCATTGACTAAAGCCATTGGGTCGATAGGTGGTTGAAAAAGTGGGAGTGCTTGCTTGATGCCCAAGATATTCAGACTCTGACGAATCTTGTATAAACGATCCTCTACTCGAGTCCAATAATCTAAGAAATTATCATTTTCAGGAATGTAGAAATAAGGGTTTACATTAGTCGATGTTGCCGAAGTCGATGTGTTTAATATAAAGTCATATCGTTCCTCAAATGTAAGGTTAACTTGTATCTTACTATTATTATCTAGAGATAGATAATTTTTTGTTTCAGGTAATAATAAGCGGCCAACATTTTCGGGTTTATGCCCCAACAAATCATAGGCCAAGATGTAATGCATTCTAGCTTCATTGATACTTTCTACCGAATACTGTCGGAAAAGCATATCGCCCCAATCCAGTAAGTTGTCTACATAACGCATGACGACAGATTTTCGATAAGCTACTTTTCTAAGTGTAGCTATTGCATGTGGATCGAATGGGTTTCGTAAATAGGCTTCGATCTGAGCTTGAGTATTATCGAGCATCTTAATCCGATCTTCTAACTTTTCAATTATATAGCTTAACTCGGATAATTCCTTTTGTTCTCTTTTTAGAATTGACTCTTTCTTATCTGGTGCAGTAATGGCTGAAATCTTTGTTCTTACATTTGATAAATCTTCCAATACACTATAGTCCGTCAATGTATTTAGTTTATTTAATTCTACTGCTTCGTCAATTTCCTGAAGTTTGAGTAGTATTCCTGTAGCTGGTTCGGCTATACCTAAAGCAGTTTTCAAAGCTTCAAGTTGACTACTTTTAATTTCTTCCAATTGATTTATAGATGTTTTCAAACCGTCAACGAGCGCGCCAGCATCTACTGCTAAGAATGGCATGAAGCGCCAGTATTCTCCAAGTTGTGTTGGATCGAAAACATACTCATACCACTGTTTGGCTGATTCAAAATTCTGTAGATTATTAAATGTTTGTGCAATTAGTAATGGTGCATGGTAAAACATTTCCCAGTAATAAATTCCGTTGGAACTATTGAAATCTAAATGAGAACTTACAGGGAGCGTCACTCGATCTTTCATCCCTTGTCGAACAGCAATTACTCCAGGACCTTTCTCACTTGCATTAAAACTAAAAGCAGGTGTTTCATTTTCACTCTGTGTTTTGATATTGAGAAAGTCATCTATTCCTCCTGCAAATAAAACCGTATTTAGTTTATATCCTGTACCAGAAGTCAGTCTAGTGATAATGTATTTTGTCTTCGCTTCTTCATTTGTTTTGATTGCTTTATCATCATCATCATCTCTAAAAGTAATCATCTGTTTGTCTTTGTACAGATAAATTTTCTTCGCTTTTAAATCATGTAAAGCTGCATCAAATTCAGGTAAGAAACTTCGATGAATATTCGTCAAATTTGTAGAGGTGGATGCGAAGCCGTTTACGTAATCTGCATTTAGGAAGTCAGTCGTTTGTAGGTAACGTTTATACTCATTGTTGGAAAACAGATAAACGTATTTGTCCAACACACAAGCAGCAGTAATGGACTTATCTATCGTTTTTGGATAACCTGCATCTGTATAAGAATTGACCTTGCCATTCGTTACACTATGGCAAATCATTAGCTTATCTTTAAACAAATAAATCTTGTGTTTGTTTTTTCCAACTGACACGCAAAATGCAGCATCTACTTTACTGAACTCATAGGCTTCGTTTAGTTTCCCCCAATCTTCTATCGCTTGACCTGTTTTTGTAACTTCATCAGAATTGACCCAAGTATTATTTTTGTTATTAAAATAATAGACCTTTCCATCTACACCATTAAAAGCGGCATCTATTCCTGTCCATTGAGGTAAACCTTCTGTATTGGTACTAATCTTTTTAGGATAGCCTTCATCAAATTGATCATACTTATCACTTGAATATCTTATGTACTCATCTCCACGAGTAAGATAGGTATAAGGTTTCTTAAACCATGCAGCATCTACCCTTCCATCTTTAGCAATTTTAGAATTTATATCTTTCCAACTTGTCGTAGAATGGTAAGTCCAACCTGATACACCAATATCTCTACCCCAATCGGATGTCATTGGGCAATTTAGCCAGTCTATAGCCAATAATCGGTCTTTGAATTGCTCAACCTTTTCTCCTGAAATAATATCAAGTTCATGATATCGATCATTACTAAAGACATAATATTTGCCTTTAGAAGAATCTTTGATTAAACTAGAAATTCGACGCTTTTGAGATAGCTGTATTTTTGTTCCTCCTGCATTAATCTTCATGGTTGAACCGTATCCAAAATAAAGTACGTTTTTACTATCAAATTGGAAACTCGTAAAACCGTTTGAAGTCGCCGATTGATTAGCAACCATTTCACGGTCTTTACCTTTACCACTAATTATCCATTGCTTATGAACTGTTTTTCCTCCAGTAGAAAGAAATACACCTCTTCCATCTTTATCTACATAACCTCCAAAAACTTGTTCATTTTTATATTTAATATCATCTTTGTAAGTAGCTTCTAAATCGACACCTATATTGGCAACAGTAGCAGGTTTTGGATATCCACTTAATGGTTGTGTATAATTTCCTGTTGTCCACTTATAATATTCCTTCGCAATTATTAGGAAGGTAAAATTCTTGTACGTAAATACGGTAGCGCCATCGCCTGACATTACCTTAACTTTGCCTTTGCCAAACTTTTTATTAATTTTATTTTTGTTAAAAATCTTAGCTATTAATGAGCTTTTGTCATTTACAGTAAAATCACCGTCATCAAAAAACTCATAAAATTTATTGACATCTGGACGATAAAAGGCAGCTGTCGGAATTTTTCCACTTATAGTTTCTTTGTCTTTTATAGACTTTCCGTAATCTTCAACATTGTAACTGTATCGTTCATTATTCGTTAGTAGAAAAGCTTCACCATCTTTTTGATAAGCACAATTTACAGTAGCATTGACAGCAAGACCAGATCCTATTTTCCCCCAATCATTTTTGATTGCTAATTTGGTAGTAGAGCCAGGTTTAGTATATTCTGTTCCAGAGAAAAAATAGTTCCCTTTCCCAGGTAAATGAAATGCTCCATCGATTCGTTCTCTATTACCAAGGCTTGGATTCGGTACAGGTGTATTAATTTCTTTATCATCTTTATCTGGACGACAAAGAAAACTACCACCTTTATGATCAAAACTAATCCATTGGTCATCTATAGAACCAGCGGTATTATTTAATTTAACGACTCTATTTTTTGAAATTGATTCATTATCAAAAATAGAATTGAATAAGGATACACCTGAATTGTCAAATGCAGAGGAATCTCCATCTACGGTATACAACTCTGGTGTAAGTTTATAGCCTACATATTTTCTAGTATAATACTCTTTCCATTCGATCCACCATCTATGATCTTTTACTTTAAATTCCCACCAATACTGCTTTGCTGTATAAGCACATTTGACGGAAATATTTTCGTATTCGACACCATCAACCTCATGGCTTCTTTGAACAAACAGTTCTAGGTTGTCTTCAATCGTTACATTCTTGTTTTCATATATTTTAGTATCTAACAATTGAGGTGAAGCCCATTCTTTATTTAAATTATAGAAGGAGAAATAAATCTTCACAACAGAGCGCGAATTTTGATCTCCACTCTTCGCATTTTGAACGTCATCTCCTGTTTTCTTAACTTGTACAGAACCTTTTTCTGGGTCAACGACTTCTATATCTTTGGTAACCCAAAAAACAAATATTCGCCCGAAAGCATAAACTGGATAAACCGTATCAGCATCAATTTTTATTTTTATATCTGACCAAGGATGCCAAATCGCCGAATGATCAGCATTGAAGAAAGTAGCCGTTCTATAGTAGTATCGTCGAGGATCTGTTTTTGTTCGACCAAAGAGAATGAGCTCTTTGTCTTTTGGATTTTCTGGAGCATCGTATACAAAACCACCCGCTATCGTCAATCGAGAGACTTCTGTATACTCATCTAGATATTTCTTATAAATTTGAGCAATAGAGTCATCATTCATTTCGCCTTGTAATAATTCATCTGACAAGGTATCAAAAGCAGGTGTACGAACGTCACGTAATTCAGGACGAAGATAATTTTCTGGATATAAATAAACTTTTCTGTTTGCCTCCCAAACTCGATAATTTTTCATCCAACGCCATTTTTCCTTCAAATTGGCTTTGTCTATTTCATCGTCTCCATCTGCTGTTTTGAAGGTTTCAAGCTGAACGAAGTAACGATGTAAAAATAATTGTACAGCTGCAATTCCTTCTTTTATCCGTGAAGTTTTAGCTTCTACTCCCATCTCAACATCAATCAACAACTTGCCTAATAGATCACGAGCATTCTCAACTTCAGAATCTTTAGCTATGACATAAGGCAACATCGCATCACGTTTCAAATCATTGAAGTGATCATGTATTTTTAGTGCTAATTCTTTCCAATCACTCTTATTTTTCGTAGAGCTTAAAATTTCAGATAAAGTTTCCTCTACAGCACTATACAATCTTGGTGTTGTAGCTAATGTAGGTGAATATAAACGTTTCCAAAGCTTTTCATAAATGGCAGTCGGCTTTCGGTTCAGGCGTTTTGCAAGGCTAAAGATTTGATCCATTCTAAGTACCAATTCTAAGTCCATACTTTGTTCAAAACGACTAGCTTCTGGGAGGAAACCATTTTTGCGTTTCAACCATTTCACTTCGTCTACTAGCCAGTCAAAAACATCTGCTAAGAGTTCGAAGGAGTCACTTCTATCTGCTGCATCTGGATCAAAGAAATCTAGAAGCGTTGCTGATTTAGAACCGCTTTTCTTCAATAGATTTTTAAACTGCGTCGTAATATTTAAATCACCTAAATGAATCTCATTCCAATGCCCCCAACGATCTCTAAACAACTGTGGGTAGATAGAGTCTATCTGATCATAATCAGTATCTGAGTAGCGGATATATTGATCACCTTTAGCAAAATATGTTCTGCTATCTAAGACAAAAGCACCATCTACTTTTCCTTCAAAATCAACAGGCATATTACCCCAGTTATCTTTAATCGGTTTTGGATAACCTGGTTCTATAAATTCACTATCTGAATCTTCATAACGGATATATTGTTGATCTTTGAATACATAAAAACAACCATCTGGTGACAAGAATGCTGCATCTATTGTTGCATCACTATTCTTAGTGAAAACATTATCTACTACTCCTAGCATATTTGCTATGCTTCCCGCTTGAGTTGGATTTCCTCCATTCGCATTTTGGGCAAATTTATCTCCTTTCATTAAGACCACTCCTCCATTTGGATTGGTGACTACATTGTCTATTCCTTTTTCAAATTCTTTAGGAACAGCGATCCCCTCTTCTTTTTCAAAGTTGCCTTTTATTAGTTTAGGGTAGCCTTCATCTGTAAAAGTTAAGTCACTTTTAGAGTACCGATAATATTGATCTCCAGAGAATAAAATAACATGTCCTTTCGGATTTGTATAAGCGGCATCTACTATATTATTTTCGAGGATATTATTTTTAGAATACCCCAAAAAGTCTATAGAACCTTCACCCGTTTGGTCGTAAGACATAATGAGTACTTCGTCTCCCATGAAAAATAAAACATTACCAACATTACGAAGCATTGCATCAATCTTACCTTTAGCTTTTATCTTCTCATCAAACGATTCTGGTAGGCTCTTAAATGCAGTTTCCTTTCTTAAATTTTCAGCGATAGCTTTTGGATAACCAGGATCTACAAAATTATAATCACTCGTCGAATAGCGGATGTAATTTCCTCCTGAGAAAAGGAAGGTTTGACCTGAACCAGTAACGATAGATGCATCTACTTTGGAAGTCTCTCCGATAAATTCTTTATGCACTTTTCCCCAACGATCTTTTATTGGTAAAATAGCAGAAAACTGTCCTGATGTATTTACTACAAATGCATTTTCGGAAAAGAAATATAATTCACTGTTTGGACCACTAAATAATGTTTTCAAATCGTTAAATGTCGCCTTATTTAGGTTTGTTTGACCAATCGGTAAACCTGGCCATACTCTTTCTGCGGGCATTGGTGGCGTCCATTGATCTAGTGTTGAATTATACTGAATAAAGGAATTACCATTTAGTAAATAAAAATTATCATCTTCGACATGAACAGCAGTTACTTGATTAAAACCATTATCAACATAATCTGTAGGAATTTTCCAATAAGAAAAATCTGCTACTTTAGGATATCCTTCATCTGATTTGGTATAATCTTTTGTGGAGTAACAAACATAACGGAAGTTTCCATTCACATCAGGTCGTTCCATTAAATAGGTTTTGCCTTCGTTTACATATGCCAAATAAACGTGATCTAAGCCGTTCCACTTTTCGGATATAGTTCCTGGATTAGCGTCTGCTATTGCAGGAATCATTTTAGTGCCTGCTTCATCTTTTATGGTATAACTAATAAATTGTTTGCCAGAGAACAAATGTATCTTATCATCTAACCCGAGGAAACCTGAATCCACTACATTATTAAGTAAAAAGTTATTAGTAGAAATTCCCCAGGCATCTTTAGTTGGATAAGACTTTTCTAATGCTACATTGTAACATTCTCCATTTTGAAAAATATAAGTATTACCATCAACTCCTTGTAAAATAGACTCTAAGCCATTGGTATAGTCTTTAGGAAATTTCTCCACTAACATTGGAGTAGCGTCTTTCGATAATAGTGTTTGTTGTTCGACATGACCAATCCATTTCCAAGTAGTTCCATTGTATAAATAATTTGCTCCATTTTCTTGAAGCACAGCTATAGGAGATTGTAACGCCGCATGCTTATATACTTTGTGGAAAGTGTCCGAATATATTGACCAATCTAAACCTTGAGCTACATATACATTTCGTTCATCAGCCATGATGGCATCAATAGGTTGTTCAGCATTTATTCTTAACCCTTTAAACCGAGGTTCATTTTTCAATTCTTGAGCGATCAGTTTTGGATAGCCTGTATCGACAAATTTCAAATCACTTCCTGTATATCGGAAATATTGATCGCCAGCAAATAGATAGGTATGTCTTGTTTCTATTATTTTTTTGTCCTTGTCTTCTGTACGAGAAACTAACGATACGGCAGCATCAATTTTGTTTTCACTAGCAATAGTACTATCAACTTTTCCAAAAAGATCTTTTGATTTTTTTGGAAAATCTGCATCTACCTTATTATAAAATTTATCGCCATAGCGAACAACATTATCTCCAACAAACAAATAAGTATTTCCATCTTTTCCGATGAAAGCAGCATCTACTTTTCCTGGAGGAAGTCCCGCCCATTTGGAACTTATTTTTGCAGGTTCAGACCACCAACGTTGCAAGCGATCAAAACTGACGAATTGATCATTCAAGAAAAGATGTGTGTCTCCTTCGAAATCTTGAAAGACAGCATCTGGCGTATTGAATCCAAACTCGACTAAACTAAAAGGTAAGTTCCACCAGTTCTCTACATTCTTTTCACTGTAATCTTTATCGGGCTTTGTATAATCATTTGTTGAAAAACGAATATAAGCAGGCTGACCTGCTTTCTGACCAAAAAGGTAGGTTTTGCCATCCAATATTGTTCCAGCATCTACACGATCTAAATCGCCCCAATCTTCTTTGATTGACCTAGGATAACCAGGATCAACATGAGTATAATCGGCTGTAGAATAGCGATAATAATGCGGTCCAGAAAACAGATAAATATTGCCATCAAGTCCATCAAGAGCAGCATCTATAATTCCTGAAGTTCCTAAATTATTATCATTTTTGCCCCAAGTTTTAGCGATGTCTCCACTTCCAATAACATTTTTATGATCACTAGATAAGCTGACAAATTTATGTTTACCAAAGAAATGAATGTTTTCATTTTCATCCGTAAATGCAGCTGTTACTTCCCCACCTAACTCTTTCAATAAATCAGGTTTTATGCTATCCAAAGATTTTGGAGTTCCCTCATCAATCATGAGATCAAAATTCTCAAGACTATTGGAATACTCTGCCATTTGATCTCCGCTAAAGATAACTGCTTTAGATTTAGCAAAGCACATCGCATCGATTTTTTCAAGTGGGAAGAAGGTACTTTTCACTTTGCCCCAAAAAGAATCTACGTTATAAAACTGGTTGAAGTCATCGGAATTGCTATAGGTATTTTTCTTAAAAATATACCGTTTGCCATCTGGTCCAAGAATAATCGAACCAGGTGTATTGAGTAGATTTGCAGGAATCGGTTTTTCTATATCTTCTTTTTCCCAATTGCCTTTAATGTCTTTTGGATAGCCTTCATCCATTTTATCCAAACCATTAGAGTAGCGACTATATTGATCTCCTGAAAAAATAAAGGTGCGCCCTTTCTCATCTACAAATGAAAAATCAACGTTTTTGGGATTGGTGAAATTATTATCTTGTAATCCCCATTTTCGTTCTTGAGCTTCCCATTTATCAGAGTCTACTTTTTTTACAAAAGCTTTTCCTCCTGCTAGTATCCATTCATTACCAACTTCATCTTGGTATGCAGCGTTTACCTCATTGATACCTGCAAAAAGTGGTGAGAGTTCAGTTAGAGCTTGTAGTTCCTCCTTCATGGAAAAATCAACCATAGAGTATTCTACAAATTGATTTCCGAAAAAGACAAGGTAGGTATCTTTATTGGTTTCCAGTAAGGCATCAAACTGTGTCTTTCCTTTTAGTAAACCATCTGCTGGATCTTTAAAAACAGGTAAGGCTAATTTTTCTGGAAATTTTTCCGTAAGATCTTGATCATCTAGAATTACTTTAGCTGCTCTAGTGTTGAGTTCCATTTTTGTAAAAAACGAAACTAATTGACGCATTCTTCGGTAAGCTAAATTGAATTGAACGTCAGCAACTTCTTTTATCAATCCTTCTTTTTCTAAAACCGAATCTATAATTGGTAATAAAATTTGATGCGCTAAATTATCTTCAGATGCATAAATTTTCTTAAAAATTAATTCAATTAAATCGGCTGCTAGTCCAAACTCCGATTGGAATAATACAAAAAGATTATTTTCTTGAACTTTTGCTATTTTTTTAAGTTGTGCAGTTATTTCATCAATGCCTGCTTGTTTCTCCTTGGCAATAGAATGAAGTGCAAAAAAGATATCTTTATTATAATCTTCAAATTTTTCTAAGTTGAAATCAATGGCGTTATTAGCATTTGAAAAATAAGGAATCTGGTCTTGAGGTAGCGCATTATAATCTGTGATGTAGCCATTATCAACCAATAATCCACGAAGCTCTGCCATTTCATCGGCTGTAAACTCTAACTCTTTTAACAATAAATCGTTAAATAAAAAACGATTAGAGGAGGCTACGATACTAGAGATAGCATCGTAAACGGTATCTGTAGATGGTCCATCAAAATAAGGATCAATGTAAAAAGAAAGTTTGTTTGATTCATCTAAAAAGAAGGTATGATGTTTTGCCTTCAATGGTCCATCAGGAAAATATTCTGTTTTTAGTGCTTCGAAAATACGCTGCGCTACAATCTCATCAGCAACCTCTTGAACAATAGCAGTGTCCAATGCAAAGTGATCTTTCTTAAAAGCATTAACTCGATCTTTTAATACTTTTAAAATAGCTTTCCGTTTAGGGTAAAATACGAGTGCTAATAAAAAACTATCATCGGTCAGTTGTAAGATGGTGTTTTTATTGAGGACTTTAAATTTATCGCTGAGGTATTCATTAAAGACCAAATTCTCCATTAGGTCTTTAATCTCAAATCTTTTTAGACCAATTCCTTCGAACTGTTCTTCGCTTAGAATTAAATCTTCGTCTAAGAATTCATCTATACTTTCTGCAAGCTGCGCATGAATTTGATCAGCATATTCTTGCAAGTTAACATTCAACTCAAAATCGTTTTCTGATTCTTCAAAGGCAAAATCGTAGGGAGCTAAAATTGCTCCTTGTTCATCAATGTGTTGATTAAAAATCAAATTACCATAGAGTGCTTCTAATTCTTTATCAGATAAATTCAAGGGTTCAAAATCTGATTTAAATACAGCTACTTCTAAGCTACTTATAGAATCTAAGTCAAAGTCAATCTCTTTCTCGTTTAGCTCGATTAGTGCTACAGTTACTCTTTTATTAATGATGGAATAAACTTGATCTTTTAGCTCTGAAAAATCAAAGTCGATTATAAAGTTAGCTGGGTCCTCAGGAAAATTATCTTCTATAATATTATGTTCTTTATCCAGATAA
>JAHDIP010000137.1:12375-16774 GCA_020630735.1 Saprospiraceae bacterium
ATTGAAGCGATTACTATAAAAGTGAGTTGCTTGGAGAAAGTAAGGTTTGTATTCGGTTAGTAGATTATTTAGAAAGCGTAATTTATCTTTCTTTACTTTTTCTGCTGCCTTTGCGTCTTTTTCTTTTCCACTTACCCAAAATTTCAACTCCGTCATATTAATCTCATTCTCTCGCAACCACTTTGCTACAGCAACGACGGTTTGCAACAACCAAATATTTTCAAAAACATCATTATTGAAAATTGTTTTATAGCAACTTTTATATTGGTAATATTCCTCTCCTTGTTTAGCTGTTGTAGAAAGAAAAATATCAAAGAAATTATGATTACGAATAGTGGGGTCTGTTTCTATGACATCAAATAAATCGAATAAATCAACAATGGATAATTCGCAAATTTGAGCTAATCGCTTTATTCGAAATAAAATAGTAAGCGATTGCAAATCGGCTCCTTTAGTAAAAAAACCTGCCTGATTAGCATCTAAATTGACTTTTTCTCTAAACTGTTTTACAATAAGTTCAAAGTCTTTTTCTTTAAGGTTTAAGGCATGCGTGATATGATTTCGGCAGTCTTCACTGCTAGGCAGTAAAATGTCTTCCTCTATATTTAAACTCTTATATTCTTCAAATTGAATTGGAGTATAATCAGTTAGATTACCCTTTACATATTTTTTATAAAGCGACGATGATTTACTATTGTAAATGCGGTTAAAGTGATCACTAGGATCGTCTTCATCACCAATTCCTACAGTTGAAATACTTGATAATAGAGTCGTTACTTCTTCTATACTTAGTCCTGTTTGTTCTTTTATCTTTTTTATAACAGGAACAAATAAGAGTGCTTTATTAAACGCAAGTAATGGTGGGAATTGACGTAAAATAAGATCCAATTCTGAAAAAGAGAGAGCTGATTTTTTTTTAATTTTAATAAACCGGTCTACTTTCTCGAACCATTTGAAAGGCACTGTAGTTGTACCTCCTACCCATTGCAATCTATTCGTACTTTCATCAATAATTGCATAACCATTAGAACCAATATTTACAAAAAACTTACTAGCTAATGCTCCTTCATTTGTACCATCTTTTTTCTTGCGTAAGCTTAAATTTTGATAAACAATTTCTCTTAGTTCTTTTCCACTAATACCTGTACATTTAAGGAAAGTTTCCAAATCATCAAGCCCGATTTCTGTGTCTGAAGAGTGAAGTACTTTTACACCATAATCAGCCAATATTTCACTTTCTGTTTTGGGAGTTGTAAAGGCAACGAAGTCTTCATCTGACCAGCCCATATAGTCTGTAGAAAGATAAAAACCTTCTCGGTGATCATCTGTTGCTCCATAAGAAGCTCTTTGACTATAAGCTTTTAGTATTTCTTCCCAAGAAACTTGCAACTGTTTTAAATAATGATCTGCTTTACTAAAATCTAAATTAAAAGGAAGGTTTAGTGGATAAGTTGCTTGTTTTAAAGTCGTATTATATGGGTCGTTTCCGATCTCTTTTTCTAGCAATTCATTGACGATGTCTAGATAAGGTAGTAGCGTATAGGTTTGCTCTTTATCTAAATCAATATTTAAGACATCAGGGCGTCTTTTATGAAAACCTGATTTTTTCCATTGTTCCTCATTAAGAGCAAAATAGTCTTCAATTAATTGTAACAAATCAGCAAGATAAGCTGCAGGTGAATACACAGAACGAGCTTTTTCGCCATCCTTAAAATCTAACTCTCCGAATAGTTTTCCGTAGTTAATAAAATTGTTTTTCATAAGGTTATTTTTTTCTGATTGTTGCTTATTTCGTCATCTAATTTGTAATTGGGCATAGGTATTCTGTTTTCTGTTATTCAACTTTTTGAAACAGAATTAATGTTATTTAACATCTATGTCTTCTCTTAAATAATACCTTTTGCTAGTATAGTTTGTTATAACACTCCATAGTTATTTAGTAAGTGAGAATATAGATTACTTTACTAAAATACTAGGCTTGATGGAGTCGTATAATACCATAAGCGTCTCGAGCAATATTATGTTACAATGCTCATAATATTGGCAATAAGTTGTACAAATAAAACAGAACGGGTATTGACAAATTTCTCATAACTCCTCTAAATACCTGGAGATGAGATACATAGTCCTCTATAAGTTTTGAAGACAATACGAGATTGAATTATAATAATTCAGTATTGAAAATCTCAACCTATTCAGAAAAGTCTGAGATTTATTCAAAAAAGGACCTTACTAGTTTAGTATATTGAGTAGTGTTTATACGTCTCTCTACATTTTTCGATAAAGAATAATCAAGTATGTAAATAGTTAGATAGTTTAGTAGAATATTATCTAAAAAAGTTTTTTTAGATGAGTTTATGTTTATTTGGAAGGTATTAATTTGAAATTTATTTAGGAGTAAATTTCTACGATAAAACATATTATGAAATAAATGTACAAAATATTTTTACATAATGAAAGTATTTCACATTTATTTTATAACAATAATATTGTTTTTATAAAAACGGCTCATTAAGCAAAGCTATTTTTAGTTTAGACCAACCAATTTATTTCTTTTTTTAGTTTAGATAAAGTGTATGCTTCTGGGCTATTTTCTTTTGTTTGAAAATTGTAAGTCCAATCTGCTTTGGGTGGCAAACTCATTAAAATAGATTCGGTACGACCATTAGTATCTAAACCAAATTTAGTTCCCTTATCCCAAACGAGGTTGAATTCTACATATCTACCACGGCGTTGGTATTGCCAGTTTTTTTCGTTTTCCGTAAAGGAACGGTCTTTATTATTTTTTAGGAGATGGGTATAAATTGGACAAAAAGCTAAACCAACATCTTTTACAAAATCAAATCGTTGTTCTTTTGTAAAGCCATCATTTTCGCTTAGGCGGTCAAAAAAGATACCACCAATACCACGGGTTTCTTGTCGATGTCGAACATAAAAATAATCGTCTGCCCATTTCTTAAATTTCGGATGGTAGTCCGCATGATGTTTATCACAAACATCTTTTAAAGATTGATGAAAAAATCGTGCTTCTTCGTCATTGATATAATGAGGTGTCAAATCAATTCCGCCACCAAACCACCATTGGCCTGTTGACATTTCGAAGTAACGTACATTCATATGTATGATGGGGACGTATGGGTTGTGTGGATGCAAAACGATAGACACACCTGTTGCGTAAAATTCCGCTTGTTCTATTTGTAGTGCTTTGCCAATTTTTTCTGGCAAGTCGCCATGGACTGCTGAAAAATTAACACCTCCCTTTTCAATATGTTTACCTTGGAAGATGCGTGTACGTCCACCGCCGCCGCCAGCACGTTCCCATTTATCTTCCACAAACTTCCCTACTCCATCAGCCGTTTCTAATGTTTGACAAATCTCGTCTTGCAAACCTTTAAACCAATCTGTTATCGTTTCTTTTCTGAGCATGTTCTTTTATAATTTTGCTTTTGCAGCAGCTACTACTTTTTTAGAATTTCCAACAAACACTTCATCATCAATAATTATCACTGGTCGCTTTAGGAAGGTGTACTCTTCAAGGATTAATTTTTTGTAATCGTCTTCGCTTAATTGTTTATCTTTTAAGCCCATACTTTTGTACTTCATCGCCCGACGGCTGAATAAGGCTTCGTAAGAACCTGCGGCTTTAGCCATAAATTCAACTTGCTCGGCTGTCATTTTTTCTACTTTGATATTTTGTAGTTCAAAATCATTTCCAATGCCTAATTCTTTGATGATGCGTTGGCAAGTAGAGCATGAGGCTAAGTGATATATTTTTCTCATCGTATTTTTTAGTTTTAATTTATTTTCGGTTAAAATTTAAGAAAAAAAACTTGTTCGGTCGGAGACCGACTTATAGAATGCTGAAGTCTGAGACTTCAGCAAGCATTATTTTATAAAAATAAAAGAACGCTTTTAAGAATAAAGTCTATTGAATCAAATCTTTAAAACGAACGGTCTCTTCATAATCAAAAGGTATAGGAATTTCAATTGCTGCTGCTTTTACATGAATTTCTCCTACTGCTCTTATTTTGACTGACTTTTTTTTCCAACCTCCAGTTAATATTGTGCTTAAGTCTTTGACAATATCTGTATTCGCTAGAGGCACTTCAAAAATAAGTGGTACTGTAAAATCCGATTCTGCAGGCATAGTTGTCGATAATCGTTGAGCTACTTTCGTTGCTTTCTTTTTGTCTACATATACATCGAAGTTGGCATCTACTAAATCCAAACCGAATGGATTAGAATTATTCAATACCGCATCTGCCTCAAAAGTTATCACTGGTTTTGGAAAGGGAACAACTTCGGTGATTTTTAAATTTTTTATTTCCTTAAAATCTGGTGCTTGTGGTTCGCCATGTTTTTGGTAATACCAATAAGCTCCTGCCCCTAGAAATAAAAG
>JAHDIP010000432.1 GCA_020630735.1 Saprospiraceae bacterium
TTGGGTTGTTTTTTGGACTTTTTTAAAGTAAATTTTAAACACATGAAAACTAATTTGATCGTTCTGAAAATCTGTTCAGTATTACTATTCCTCATCTTTCTACTACTATTTTCAAATTGTAATCGAACAGTAAATAAGTCTGTATTGATAAATAATAGCATCCTCAAAAATGATACGCTAACTTATTCCATTATAGAATGGATGAAGTGGAAAGATAACGGAAAAGATACTTTTATACTGATCCAATATAATATTCTCGAAACGCAACAAATTGATGCAGATGCCAAACTAGAATTGTTGACGAAAGCACCTGTATTTGTAAAACATATGGAAATAAAAGAAGGTATATTACAAATAGAAAGTACTAATCCTTGGGGAGAAAAAATATATATTAGTGTTTGCCCCAAAAGAGCAAGATGTGATTCCTTTTTTGTCCAGCTCTTCCCCTGTTCTCGAGCAGAATACCATCATTATCCCGGAATGCCTACTTTTGAAGAAAGCTTTTACATAACAGGAGATTCTATTTTAAGCACTAAACTAGAAACCTATTTAAACGTTGGTTACGGGGGTAATGGGGCGAATGTCTATCGAGCAGCGGAGACCTTTTATTATGAACCTGCTAAGGGCTTCGTTGGTCAGGAAGAATTTTGGTTTAGTGGAAAACAATTTCATTCTCCATGTGGTGGTTATTGGGAAATCATGGAAGTACATAAAATTTTTGTAGCACCTATCAATGAATTAAACAAAGCACCTGTAGCCATCAATGATACTTTTTTTATAAAGGAACAAAAGAGCATTTGATTTTTCCTTTAACGAATGATTATGATATGGATGAAGGTTTAAAAGAATTTGGTCATCAAGTCTTGTTTATTGAGTCTTTTTCAGATCCAAAGCACGGACGTATTATTAATTCAAGTAAATGGAGTCTAAACTATATACCTCCAAAAGAAAAACTATCTGATGAAATAGAGTATGTGGTTCGAGATATAAATGGGAAAACAGCAAAAGCTACTATTTATATTGAACCAAAATAAAAGATGTTCGTTATTTTTTGTAGAAAATAAGGCGCCATATAATTGTTTTACTACGTAAAAACTTATGCACCAGAATAATAATATTGACAACAAAATAGGAGGTCTTTGAAGAATTACACTCGTATTTTTTATAATATCTACTGGTATTGGGTTATAGGATCATCATCGGTTGCTATCGTTTGATTTTTAGTAGTTTTAAACGTTTGGCAATCCGAAAACCTCTTTGGTTTCAATATAAATTGAAATAAAAATAGACTTCAAAGATACCCAAAACAAATTATACCAGAAAAACTTCAATATATCTTAAAGCAGACGATTCGTCTAAAAATCCTTTAACATTTTGTTAAATCAGCTAGTCTGCAAGAATCTGAGTTGAATAAATCTTATCTTGTTGTATATTTACACTTTGAATAGAACATTTGTATACGCTTATGCCACAGAACGCCATGACTAAAGAAGTTAAATCAATCCGAACTCGTTTAGGAAATCCTTTTAAAGATAAGAATTATAGCCTGGCTATTCATTCTTCTATGCAAGGGCTTAAAGATGAATGGGAGGCAGCAGCTCCGAAAGACAATATTTTTCTTCAAAGTACCTACCTCCAATTATTGGAAAATAATGCACCTGAAGGAATGCGTTTTTGCTACCTTATCTTTTATAAAAATGGTGACCCTATTGGTGTGGCTGATTGTCAAATACTTCATTTTAAAGTAGATCAAAGTTTGAAAGAAGAAGAAGAGCAAAAGCAAAATACTCCTTGTTTCTTTAGCACTTTTGGTCGATACATTAAGGGGTTTGTGTCTAGTAAGGTAGAGTTTAATACCTTAGTTTGTGGAAATCTTCTATTGACAGGTGAACATAGCGCCTACTTTGAGGCTGCTAAAGTAAACCATAATAAAAGTCTAGAGTTATTGGATGAAGCAATGATGATGACGCAACAAAAGTTGGAAAAAGATGGCTTAAATGTTTCTGTATTCTTAGTCAAAGAGTTTTATGAAGAAAATAAAAATAAACCTGTTACACTAAAAGACAAAAGTTATAACGAGTTTACAATCCAGCCCAATATGGTCTTTGACCTTCGTTCAAATTGGAAGACATTTGAAGATTATTTGGGTGATATGACTTCAAAGTATAGAGTTCGTGCAAAACGTGCTCGTAAAAAAGGAGTAGACATCGTTCGAGTTCCTTTTGATGCTGAAAAGATTCAGCAAAACCTCAATCGCATCTACGACCTTTATTTATCTATTGCAGACAAATCTGGTTTTAATGCAGTTACTTTAAATAAAAATTACTTTTTAGCTCTAAAACAAGAATTGAAAGATGACTTCAATATGGTGGGCTATTATATCAATGATGAATTAGTAGCCTTTTATACTACTATCAAAAATGGACACGAACTAGAAGCGCATTTCTTAGGCTTCGATCGAAACTTTAATCCAAGCCACCAAGTTTATCTGAATATTTTATATGATATCGTAAATATTGGTATCGAAAATCAAGTAGAAAAAATCGTATTTGCTCGCACCGCTTTAGAAATCAAAAGCTCTGTTGGTGCAGTTGCACATGATATGTATTGCTATGTACGTCATCGTAATTCTTTTTCCAATCGCTTTATCAATCCATTATTAGA
>JAHDIP010000003.1 GCA_020630735.1 Saprospiraceae bacterium
GCGAGTTTATAACGCCTTCTTTTCGTCAAACAAATTCTACTTTACTAAAAGCATCGATTTCTACTTATCCCAATCCAACTACTGATTGGTTAACTATCGATTGGAATTATTCAACTGATGTAACCGCAGAAATTAGAACTATAGATGGTAAGACACTTCAGTTAATTAATTTATCAGTTGGTAAAAATGAGATAGACTTACGTTCATTACCAAATGGTGTTTACTTTATTCATGTCTCAACTGCTGAAGAACAATTTATTCGTAAAGTGGTGAAGCAATAGCATTGTTAATATAAATAATGGGAGAACAAAAAGCGCTTCCCAATCAGATGTTTTTTGATTGAGAAATATAGTGTAACGAAGGATTGGGAAACGCTTTTGATTGGAATCAATTGTTCTTTTTTCTAAAACAATTTTGGTCTAAAAAAGCTTTAACGAAAATGATCATGGAGTTTTTTAAAATGCAAAAGAATGAAATAGAAGAAAATAGTAAGGTAACTATTATGCCTAATAAAGTTTCTATTCTATGTTTTACATTAAAAATGAATCAATCGAAAACAATTGATCTTCGTTCTGAACAAAAACAAAATAGTTTTAATTTATTGATAGATACGAATAAAAATATATTGATAAGTTTAGTCAAAAATAAAAAAATAATATTCATTTATAAAAATGGACCTGAGAATGATTTAGTTAGTCGATCAAAAAGAGAAGAGGACTTTATTTTCGAAACTACGAATAAGCAAATAAGCATTCTTCAATTTACGACTGAAGTTTTAGAGGATTATATTCATGAAGGAGATGATTTAATGATAAAGTCTTTTCTACAAAAAAGTAAATTCGAATATATTTTTAATGATACTAGCTTAATGGCGAAAATGTATATTCAAAAGTTAAAGAAAAATAAAGAGAAAAATATTTTTAATAATTTAACCTTACATGCCAATTGTTTAACCTTAATTTGCGAAAGTTTAAAGGTTGTTTATTCTGATTCTGCAAAGAAAGAACTTGGTGTAATTCCAAAAGTAGACTTGCAAAAAATTAATCTTGCAAACGAATACATCAATTTTAATATGGTAAAGCTTCCTACAATTAAAGAGATAGCAAAGTACGTAGGACTTAGCGAAAGTAAACTTAAAAAACAGTTCAAAATAATTTATGGAAAAAGTATCTATCAATATGGTCAGTATTTAAGAGTAAAAGAAGCCCAGCGTTTGTTAAGTACAAAAAAATATAATGTTACAGAGGTAGCTCTGAAAGTTGGTTATACTAATATAACGCATTTTGCTAATGCTTTTAAAAAATATCATGGGATAAAACCAATTGAATATTTGAAACAATAACAATGTCTTTTCGGGCTGTGTATTAAGCTGTTCGGGCTGTGTCATGTATTATAGTAATTGTATATTTGTTTTGCATTTTCCCCATTCAATATAAGGTCATTATATTCTATACACTACTAGTGTTTAGTTTAAAGATCATCATTAGTAGCTTTAATCGTTTGGCAATCCGAAAACCATTTTGGCTTCAATATAGAATGATATACTTTTAAAATTAGATCAATCTATTTTAAAACAATTTTTTGTTATTAAACCAAGTAATGAAGAAAAATGATTTTCGTTTTTATCGTACAATTTAACTCTAATTTATGAGTTAGTGCACTAGTTTGCCAAGCCAAAGGCATGGAGGCACAAAGAGTGCAGTTAAAAACGTAGTTAGTCTGGCTTGCACAATAATGAAAACTCTGGATGTTATGCTAGTTGTAACTTTTGAACAGCTCTCATTGGTGGAAATTTAACTTCGGCTCCAGAGAATTTGTTTATTCTTTTCATTGCCAGATTAGAAAACGAATCAACTACTAATTTAAACCCTATTGAGACAGGTCTCAGTCTTAAAGTATCACCGAATCCATTTTCTAACATTTTCAATATTGATATAATTTTAGAAAATGAAGAAATCTATACAATTGAAGTTTTAGATTTTTCAGGAAGGTTACTGTAACAAAAAGAAAGAGGAGGAAATAAAATTCTAGTAGATCTAGAGAATTAAATCTCCTTCAAGTTACAAATGCAAATGGATAAAAAAATACTAGAAAAATAACGCAGTTATAAAATTATTCTCAATCAATTTTTAAACATTAAATTTTTTTAAAATGAAAAAAAATATCCTTTTATTTTTATTACCTTTTTTATTTTGCAATAACTTTATACAAGCGCAAAACGGATGTGGACTTCCTACTGTTCAAGAGTTTGCAGGTTCTCAAATAATTGATTGTCCAATTAATTTATTATGTGGAGGGCAATGTGCACCTGCTATAATTAATGGTAGTTTTGCTTGTGATTGTCTACTTGAATCTAATGGTGCACAGATTGCAAGTGGATTGTGTGTAATCGTTATTAACTCAGATGCAACTACTTGTACTGATGATGGATGTGCTGAGATTGGAGGTGAATGTAATTTCGATGAATATGGGGCTTGCTATTGTAGATTACCTCCAGGCGAAACCCGTAATGCTTCCAATCGTTTAGGAGATTCCTTTACAACTGGTATTTTAAAGAAAGGGGGAGTAGATCATATCATCTCTGTTAGCCGTTTTAATGAAACTCTTAATCGGACTTGGTTCAAAACCTATGGTTCCACAGGTTATAACACAGGAAGAGGCATAGCCACAGATATTCAAGGACACAATGTTACTACTGGAGAAATGTCTAATACAGTGGATTTTGATACAGAGTCCTTCACTTCTTTTGGAGAACATGATATATTTATTGTCAAAAATGATGCGGATGGAAATGAACAATGGGCAAGGCAGGCAGGAGGTACAGGAGTAGATGCAGGCCTTGATGTGATCATTGACGATGTAGGAAATAGCTATGTTGTAGGTCATTATAATGCAACAGCAAATTTTGATGGTATCTCTTTAGAACACGAGGGTATAGGTGGAAATGGTTTTGTTGCGAAGTATAATCCAAATGGAACAATCCAATGGGCGATTCCAATTAGTGGGAGCGGAGACGATCAGGTAAAGGCGATTACATTATCTGTTGATGGTCATTTGTATATAACTGGTTATTTTTCAGGGGTAACAACTCTAGGTGACTACACATTGAATTCAGAAGGAGGGAAAAGTTTGTTTGTAGCGAAACTAACTGAAGAAGGAGAAATTCTCTGGGCAGAGAAGTACGAACACGAAATTGCCGATGTAATTGGTAGTTCCCTAACAACAGATATTGCTAATAATGTAATTGTAGCAGGGGTGAAAAATAATCAAATGTTGGTGCTAAAGTACGGAGGAAATAACGGTCAATTATTAAAAGAAAAATACGTTCAAAGTACAGGAGAATATTTTCATTTGATGGATATTACTAGTGTTGATGATAATGGTAATGTTCAAGTGATCGGTCATTTTACAGGAGATATTGTAATAGATGGTGAGCTGATTGAGAACATAGGTGCTCAAGATGTTTTCTTAGCAGAATTTACACCTAATTTAGACGTAGTATGGGCAAGAGGAGAAGGTGGTACTTCGTTAGATTATGGTATTGGCATTGATAATGAAGGTACAGGTTATACCTCTTATGTCGGTTGTACATTTGGAACATCTACTGTTGGAGGGATTACACAAGAAGGAGATAATATTGTTTATTTCCGTCGCTTTGATGATGAAACAGAAACGGTGTCTTTAGAGACAAAGAATGAATTTGCAAGTCTAGTAGTTGCGCCGAATCCATTTTCGAATGCTTTCAATATCGAAATGAATACAAGTAACAACGAAGACCTAACAATTGACATTTTAGATCTTACAGGAAAAACGCTCTTTACTCAAAATACATCTATATCAAAAGGAACAAATTCAATTTCCGTTGATGTAGCAAACAAATTGAGTCAAGGTCTCTATCTACTACAAATTACAAATGAAAAAGGACAACGAATTACTAGAAAAATAACACAGTTATAATCTTTAATCATCGAACCAGCCCAAGGTATTGTCTTTGCGCTGGTTCTAATTTGTATACCTATGAAAAAAATGAAAGCAACTTTAATGTGTTTGTTCTTAGCATCAGGGAACACATTGTATAGCCAAAGTCTAGAACCTATTATAGTAGCTCCTGCAGGTAATTATTTTGAGGCCACTGGTAGCGATTTAAGTTGGACCTTAGGCGGAAATTTTATACTAACATTAAAAACAGAAGAAGCTATTTTGACGCAAGGTTTTCACCAACCAATATATTTAATCACATCTATTGAAGAGAGTCTTGCTGTCGATTATAATCTTAAGGTTTATCCGAATCCAGTTATTGATGAAATAACGATCAGTGGGATATTAAAAAGTCAAGAAAAAGTATTCATTCAATTAGTTGATGTCGAGGGAAAAATAGTAAGGAACTGGACGGACAAGACATTGCCGTTCAATGTATCGGGAGATGAATTTCCTTCAGGCACTTATTTTATAAGTGTTCTATTAGAGAAAGATAGAAGTGTTTTTAAAACATTTAAACTCGTGAAAATTTAACGAATAAAGTGGATCAAATAAAAAATTATTGTTCCATTAGTTTTAAAAAAAACTTCTGAAAATTACTTAAACTTTAAATGAATTCAACCATGAAAATAATAAATACAATATTTTTATTACTAAGCTTTAATATACTTATTGGCCAAGTTAGCCCAGGTTTTAATTATCAAGCTGTTGCTAGAGATGCTAGTGGCGAAATCTTGTCAGATCAAAATATTGGTTTACGAATCAAATTATTACAGGGAGGAATAGATGAGATTGAAGGAACTATCGTTTACACAAAATATTATAGTGTTTTGACCAATCAATTTGGTTTGATTAATATAATGATTGATGATACTGATGTAATTTATGGTGCTTTATCAGGCTTGCAGTGGGGAAATAATGATTTTTACCTCCAAGTAGAAATGGATATTAATGGAGGTACAGATTGCGACCAATTATCTGGTGGGGCAGACTGTACATTGATGGGCACTTCTAGAATAATGCCTGTGCCGATCGCAATGTATGCTCTAGAGGCTGGCTCTACTGAAGATGGGTGGCAAAGTTATGGAGATGGGATAAAATATGGAGAGGTAAGTATTGGTGTAGATGCTGCACATCAAATTGATGTAAAAGGAGTACTAAGGTTTGATACGCATGACGATGATACCCCAAATGGTGATCGGATTTATTTGACTACCCTTGGTGACCAAGGATCCAGAATTTCTCATACCCCAGGTTGGGTTATGGAATATAAAGCAGGCCCTGGAAGTGGTTCAGATGCAGGTCAACATAAATTTTATACAACTTATAATGGTATTTATTCTAATAAATTGACTATTAAATCCAATGGTCATATTGGTCTTGGAGAGAATTATACTGATCCCAATGGACAATTTAGCATACTAGGAGATAGCTTAAATGATTTTACCTTAAAAACATCTAATGATAATGCTAGACAGGGTATAGCATTTCAAAATTCAGGGAATTCTTATACTTGGAATATCTTTCGGAGGACTAACTCTGCTTATACTGCTGACTTGGTTTTTGCGGGCAATTCTACATCGGATTCTGAAAATGATATTTCAGCGCTTAATCCTTATATGATCATTAAAGCAGGAGGAAAAATAGGAATTGGAACAGAAGCTCCAGCAGCAAAACTACAAATCAAAAATGGTGATGTTTATTTGGAAGACATGAATAGTGGAATAATCATGACCTCTCCTAATGGAAATTGTTGGAGACTTACAATTAATGATGATGGAGATTTTGAAAAAGAAGCAATAACTTGTCCTAATTAATAGCATCCACTAAAAAAAAACGGCTACCTCAACATTGAAGTAGCCGTTTTTTTATGCGAAAGATATTGTCATTAATTCAGATAATTATCTTTGAAAAATCCTCGATAACCATCCAATGATTTATCCTTTAAGATTTGGCGGTAATTATGTTGAGTAACTAAGAAAACTTCGTAGCTATCATTATCGCCAAGAAATTTATCTTTGTTTCTACTAATTGCATCGTAGTACTTCATACCAATCTCTTTGGTCTTGAATCGACGAATAACTAAGATTGGCGTTTCTGTATCTGCACCAAGATAGATGTTCGAAATACGAAGCTTATCCAATTTGTTGAACTGGCGATTGTAGTCTGCAACTTTAGCTTTTGCATCCGTAAGCTTCATCGACTTTTGGTTGATCACAACGATACAATAATGTACTCGTTCATCTTCTGTTTTGAACTTTCCAGTATTGCCTTTATTATCACCTAGACCCGAAGCAACTTTGCCACCAAGTAAACGAAGAATTTCTTTAGCTCGTGTTTGCTCTTCCGTTTCAGGATACTTTGCAATCACTTCTTTTAGTGAAGATATATAAGCATCTTTACCTTGAAGATTACCTGTACACATAGCATTAAGCAAATCAAATTTAGGCTTCAACTTATTTCCTTGACCAAAAAGCTCATCTACTTTAACGATTTTATCAGCAGCAGACTTGTAGTTGCCTTTTTCGAAAGAGATAAAAGTTTCTTGATAATATCTATTCAGTTTTTGGTCTTCTTCTTTACTTGCTTCTAAGAAATTAGGATCTTTAAGTACTCTTGCATAAGTAGTATTTGGATACTCACCAACGATCTGATCAAAATATATTTTTGCTTTACTAGCGTTGTTTAAATCTGTATGAGCTAAGTATAAGAAATACCAAGCATCTAACTCATTTTTATTTTTAGGAAAACGTTTCAACATACCGTCTTCTAGTACATCGACAGTTTTGTCATTACGTTGAAGTTGTTCTCTATACAAACGACCAAGTGCCAATTGAGCATCGGCAATTTTTTGATTTGCTTTTGCTATTTCTTCGTCGGTAGTAGGAACATCTTTGAAAATTTCTTTTAGTTCATCATCCCCAACGGACTCTGAAACTTCTTCTACGATTTCGTCTGAAGTATCAATGTCGCTCGCACCACGTCTGTTTGATCGTCGCCAATTATCTTCTAATTTTCGAGTACCCCAACGTTTTTCAAAATCTCTTTTTCCTTTTTTCAATGCTCGATCATTATACACAAAAAAGGTACTTGGAGTAGAACCACCACCTATAGATGGACGATTGATACCGCCTACAAGAGGTCGTGATGAATTGATGGTTGCAGCACCTGCATTACCTTTATTTTTCGCTTTATCTCTTTCTTTTTTGATACGAGCAGCTAACTGGCGTTTTTCTTTATCACTCAAATCATTAATAGCTAAAAGACTATCTTGTAATTGAATAATTTGGATGTTTTTAGCAATATCTGTTAAGCTATTATTATAGCGAGTAATTTGTGTATGACGCTCGTCTGATTCGGGGAGCACTTGTAGTGTACTATCAAAATAGCTTTTAGCAAAAACAAATTGCTCATCTTCAAAATAAAGATTAGCTAGTTGCAAATAAGACTCCGCTTTTTGAGCTTGATTTTGCGAGTTTTGAGCCAAGGATAATTTGAAGTTAGAAATAGCATCTTTTTTGTCGCCTGCTTTTAAAGCAACACCTGCCAAGGCGTAATAAATTTGATCTTTAAATTCTTTGTTCTTTTCATCTTTCAACATTTTTGTTAAACTCTTTGCTACTTCTGCATCAGTAGATTTACCACTTTTCCAAGCACTTTGAGTCATGTTGAGACGAGAACTAAAGTCCATTTCATAAGTAGGCTTATATTTCAATGCCTTATTGAAGTATTCGTACGCCTGATCGCCACGTCCTTGTTCTTGATGAATTTGACCTAAAATAAAAGCATAGCGAGCTTTATCTCTTCGTGTTTTAGAAAGTTCAATTGCCTTTTCTAAAGGAAGGACAGCTCTATCGTAATCTTTTTGGACAATATGATAATGAGCTCTTACAACTGCTAACTCTGCTTTTATATCTTTAAAAGTTTGTGGATCATTTTCTAATTCAGTGATAATGGTTTCGGCAGTATCATAATCATCACGTTCGATATATGTTCTAGCCAACCAAAGGCGCCCTTCTTGATGAGCAGGGCGGTGCTTCAAGAAATAACTTTCTGGTTTTTCATCAGCTTCGTCTTTGACTACTTCTTTGGCTTTATTACTTGCTTTGTCTGTTGTTTTTTTAGAGGCACTTTTAGACTTACTCGAACTACTTTTTTTCTTCTTTTTGCTGCCAGGTTTTTTACGTTTTTTCTTTTTACGTTTTTTCTTCTTTTTTTTCTTCTTTTTGCTTGAAGAAGATTTTTTCTTTTTGCTGCTGCTACTCTTTTTGCCTTTTACCTTTCGTTTACCACTTTTCTTATCCTCTATAGCTTGAGGACTAAACTCTTGGTTCATATAAAGAAAAGTCTCTTCGGCAGATTCAAAATCTTGTTTGACATATTGCGCCTTTCCCAATAGCAAATAGCAGTCGTCTGTCCAATCACTCTCACGGTGAAGAGAGACAACAATAGATACTTTTTTGATCGCTTCGTCCAAGCTACCAGCAACCGATTCAGGTTTGTCAGTGGCTCTATAGGGATAAAGCTCCAAAATTTGGTTGTAATTATCCTGATGGGCATCGTTTAACTTGGCAATACTCTCAGTTAATAGTACATTTGCATTGAAATAACCATTGTACTTTGCTGTGGTATTTTCGTAAACTTTGCCAATTGGCGATAAATCGTCTTTGTGCTTTTTGGTGGCACAAGCGGAAACAAAGAGTATAAGCAGTAAAAATAATAGTGCTTGACTTTTCTTTTTTAAACTAAATTGCATTGTAAAAGCGTTTACAATATGAAATTTGGAAATAAGTAAAGCTTAAATTAAAAGGTTTTTGTATTTAAAATATAAAGAATACAGCAATCGTCTTTTAAAATGTTTGGGCTTTACTTTCGGTTTTATACTAAATCAGCCTAGATATTGTTTCAATTTAGAGTGATCTGCTTTAGTTTATAACTATATAATATAACTAAAAGGCTACAAATTTATTTTAATTTTTTCAAAAATAGTACAATGCCTGCTGAAAATACAGATAAGAAGGGTTTATTGGAGCAAATGCGGCATGCTTACCGGTTGGTTGTGATGAATGACGAGACCTTTGAGGAAGTAGGCTCCTATAAATTATCTCTTCTAAATGTTTACATTTTATTAAGTACGATAGCAGTAATCGTAGCAATGATTGTTGTGTCTATCATTATTTTTACACCAGTAAAACGTTATATCCCTGGTTATGGAGATTTAAATGAGCATAAGGAGTTGATGAGAATCAATGAAGAAATGGAAATAATGCGCAAAGAAGCAGAAATCCACAAGACTTATGCCGAAAGTGTTCGTAAAATGCTTGTCAACGATGTTGAGACGATACCAGAAGAAGTAAATGAAGAATATGTTATTCCAGATAGTTTGTTGAATGTACAGCGTATAGCAGAAGATGAAGAGCTAAGAAAGGAAGTCGAAATGAATGATATTGATGATGAAAAGGCACTTTTGTCAAAAGCTGCCAATGTTTCACTCAAAGAAGTCCCTTTAGAACAACTCTTTTTTATCCCTCCTTTAAAAGGTCAAATTAGTGCGGAGTATATGCTGAGTAAAAAACACTATGGAGTAGACGTGTTGGCACCCAAAAATACGCCAATAAAAGCCATTATGGATGGTTATGTAATTACATCTGATTGGACTGTAGAAACAGGCAATACCATAGCGATTCAGCATAGCAATAATATCATCTCTTTTTATAAGCACAATTCTGCCCTACTTAAACCAATAGGAAGCTATGTGAAAGCAGGTGAAGCAGTAGCGATTATTGGCAACACAGGTACCTTATCTAATGGGCCTCACCTTCATTTCGAGCTTTGGCACAAAGGAAAAACCGTAAATCCTGCAGACTATATTAATTTTGAGTAAAACTTTGAGTTTATACAGTTGGCATAAGCTCATATCAGTGGTACAAAAAACTAGGAATCATAAGGTTTTTCGACGAAGTATAAGCTCAAATTTACCAACCATAAATCGAGAAGTTATGATTCAATCACGAATTAACTTCTAAAATGATTCTTCTTTGGACTTAAATTTGCCATATATCTGAATAGTTGGGACATAACAAAAGGATGTATAGTATAAAAATGTACTGTTTTATAGCATTTTACAATATAATAACTTATTTTTGTGGTTCTGCTTTTTTTTAAGAGAAGATAAAAATTATAGAAACATGGCTGATAAGCATGAGTTGAATAAGACATATAATGAGAAGGGTGAAACAGTAAGCCCTATTCTTGCTGAAGATGTGAAAAACTTTCTTGTAGATATAGATGGTACTGTCTGCGATGATGTACCAAATGAAGAACCTGAGCGTATGTCTACTTGCCTACCATACCCTGATGCTTTGAAAATGGTCAATAAATGGTATGACGAAGGTCATATTATCACATTTTTTACCTCTAGAACGGAAGAACACCGCAGCATTACTGAGGCATGGCTTAAAAAACACAATTTTAAGTATCATGGTTTATTGATGAATAAGCCTAGAGGAGGTAACTATCACTGGATTGATAATCATATAGTGAAAGCGACTCGTTTTAAAGGGAAGTTTACAGATTTAGTGATTAAGACTAAAGCGATAGAGGTATTCAAATCGTAGTAAGAACGAAAACATTCTTATATTTTTTTACTTAACAAGTCTTTTAGTGCTGGAATCAATTCGGGAAATTTGAATTGATAGCCTGCCTGTTGCAGTTTTGCTGCAGATAGTCTATTGCCATGCAATACAACATCTGCCATTTCTCCCATCGCTAAACGAAGTGCAGCAGCAGGAGCTGGAACAATCAGAGCAGCTATTCCTAGCGCTTTTTTTAGGTCATAGGTCATTTGTTTGTTGGAAACAGCATTAGGAGCTACAGCATTATAGATACCTTTATAATGCTCGTTTTCGATGCCAGCTACCAACATAGAACAAAGGTCGTCAATATGTATCCAAGAAAAATATTGTTCACCATTACCAAAGTAAGCACCAACTCTAGTTTTAAACGATAGTAACATTTTCTCTAATGCACCTCCTTGGGTGGAAAGCACAATGCCAATTCGATATACAGCAATACGCGTATCAATAACAGACATTTCTTCGATTGCTTTTTCCCATTCAATACATGATTCTACTAGAAAACCTTTAGTACCAATAGGCGAGTCTTCTGTAAGTATTTCATCTCCTCTATTACCATAAATACCAATAGCTGCTGCAGAAAGGTAGGCTTTAGGTGTTTTTTGTAATTTCAGAAAAGTAGTCTTTAAAAGTTGATTACTTTTGACACGACTATCAATAATTAATTTTTTGCGACTAGCGGACCATCGTTTATCTGCAATACCTGTACCAGCCAAGTTAATTACATAATCAGCTTGTTGAACCGCTTTTTCATCGATCAAACCTTGTTCTACATCCCATCGGTAAGCAGGAAACGTAGCATTGAGGTTTTCTCTTCGACTCAAATGTAATACATCATAGCTCTTTTCTTTGAGTAGCTTACTCAGACGTTTTCCAACTAAACCTGTTCCGCCTGCTATTAGTACTGTTGGCATATTCTTTTTTTATGTTACAAAAAAAAATTAAAATAGCGCTAACGTTTTTAATGATTAGTGTATTCCTATTATAGATACAAAGAGAATTAAAATTTGTTCAAAAAACAATAATGAATAGCGTAATAAGATTAGATGATGTAACTACTTGTGTTCAAAAAAAATGTACCTTTGGGTAAACTTATTCTTTCTCAATAACTCACAAAACCTCCGTTTTATCATGGACAAAAAATTATTTTTATTAGGTCAATTATGCCTCTTCTTTTTTTTATCTTTTACTAGTTGTACTGATGATACAAAAGGTGACGAAACAAAGAATGAAGCAACAACGCCTTGCAAAATTACAGCTCGAATTCCAGCAGATCCAGGCGGACTAAATCCTGTTTACTCTAGCTCGGGTTATTCTCGACAGATTCAACATGAAATCTTTTTACCTTTGATTGAGTTTGATCCTGATGATCTTAAAATGAAACCTGTTTTAGTAAAAACATTACCAGTTATTGAAGAAATTACAGAGGGAGAATTTAAAGGAGGTGTGAGTTACACTTATGAAATACACGAAGAAGCTGTATGGGATAATGGCGAGCCTGTTACGGCACATGATTATGCTTTTACAGTTAAAATGGTTTTGAACCCAACAACAAATACGCCTGGATGGCGAGGCTACTTGTCTAATATAAGTGATGTGAAAATTGACCCAAACAATGATAAAAAGTTTGTCGTTTATATCAAAGAAGCATATATTCTAGCATTAGAAAGTACAGGGAATTGGTATGTGTATCCAGAGTACCATTATGATCCTAATAAGTTATTACGAAAATTTAATATCAAAGACTTTGCAGATGAGAAAAAAGCAAAAGAGATATCTGAAGATGAGGATATGAAAGCTTTTGTTGAGGAGTTTACAAAAGAAAAATATTTAGTAGATGAAAAAGAAATTGTAAGTTGCGGTCCGTATCGATTAGAAAAATGGGAGTCAGGTGTTCGTCTTGATTTGCGCAAAAAAGAAAACTGGTGGGGTAATGCATTGATGGACGATTATCCATTGCTAAGAGCTTATCCAGAAGAGCTTGTTTTTAAAGTTATTCCTGAACCTGCTACTGCTGTTGCAGAATTAAAAAATGGTGCGATTGATATTATGGCTGAAATTCCGCCAGAAATGTATACGGAATTAAAGGACAGTGATTTTGCCAAAGATAAATTAAATATCTCTACGGCTCCATTAATGAAATATTATTACATTGGGTTAAATAACAACTCTCCAAAATTAGAAGATAAACGAGTGCGTAAAGCCTTGGCACATATTTTAGATTTGGATAAGGGGAAAGAAACGCTAATGAAAGGATTAGCGGATAGAGTTGTAGGTCCTGTACATCCATTAAAAAGTTATTATAATAGCTCTATACAACCTATTCCTTTTGATCTGGAAAAAGCGAAAAGTTTATTTGCTGAAGCGGGTTGGAAAGATACAAATGGCAATGGTATTTTGGATAAAAAGATAAATGGTAAATTGACTGAATTTATACTCAAAGCAGATATTACTAAAACGTCTTTATCAAGAGACATAGTTTTATTACTTCAACAGAATGGAAAGAAAGTAGGTATAGAAGTTGAGTTGCTTAATAGAAATTTTACAGAAGTAGTAAAAGACCTTAAAGCAAGAAAATATGAACTCGTTATGCTTGCTGCTGTTCGCTCGCCTTCTGATGATGATTTTTATCAGTTTTGGCATACAAGCAGTGATACGCCTCGTGGATATAATCGAGTGAGCTTTGGTAATGCAACTTCTGATCAATTGATAGAAGATATTCGTAGAACACTAGACCCTGTAAAACGGAAAGATTTGTATTACGAATTTCAGGAAATTTTGCAAGACGAACAGCCAGTTATTTTCCTCTATGCTCCTTTGGAACGTTTAGGGTACTCGAAAAGAATAAGCGGGAAAATCTCAGACATGCAACCAGGTTATTTCCCCGCAACTTTTAAGTGCAATTAAATAATGACTAAATAATTGATTTTTGAACGAAGCAAAAAAATAGAAAAGAATATACAAATGAAGTAGTTACAATAATGTAGTCTACTTCATTTATGTTTAATAAGTAGCTCACAATAATTAATTGGGTAAATTTTAGGACGAAGATTTTTTTGAGGAAATATAGCGGAAAAAGATCGTTATAAAATACCGAATTAATTGTGGTGCGCTACTTAATATGACTTAACGTTTATGCTAAAGTATATATTCAAACGTATTTTACTGTTTATTCCTTCATTGTTTATCATATCACTATTTGTCTTTTGTCTAAGCAATTTTGTGGGAGGTAATATTTATGAGGATATTCCTGATGATCAGTTTAGAACCGAACATATACAAAGACGTGCTGCTAAATATAACTATGACAAGCCTAATTTTTATCTAAGCTTTACAGCAGCGGCATATCCTGATACACTTTATTTGGTACTAGAAAAAGACAAACGTAACACATTAAAACAGTTGATTGCTCAATATGGAAATTGGTCAGTCATTTCTTCTTACAAACAAGCAGTCGAAGCATTTATCTTTAAAGTCCATCCTGATAATATTGTGGATCATTTTATTGACTCTAGCTCCCTAGATGCTCAAATAGAACTTTACCAAAACTTAACACAACTTCCCATTCTGTATGAAGATGAGGACATCAGCGGACGACTTGAAAATATCCAGAAGTACTGCACCAATTATCCGAAATTAGATTCTTTTGTAAAACAAGAAAAAGAAAATTTACTAGCGAGTTATCAGAAAATTAAAACCGAATCAACAACAAACAAACTATATGTTCCAAGTTTACGCTGGAATGGAACAAGAAACCGTTATCATCATTGGGTAACTAATTTGTTGGGATTAAATGATCAGCTAGGATTTAAAAATACATTTCCATTTATAAACTGGCAACCAGATTTTGGTTATTCTCTGATAACAGGAAAGTCGGTGAATAAAACTATTTCGGATGCTCTATTTTGGACTTTAATTCTTAATATTTCTGCGATCTTTTTGGCGTACATTATAGCGATACCTTTAGGCATTTTTTCAGCCGTAAAAAACAAAAGTAGATTAGATAAGGTACTAACTATTTTGGTTTTTATTTTATACTCCTTACCAGCTTTTTGGATAGCCATTTTATTAATTTCGTTTTTTACAACTACAGAGTATTGTTCATGGTGTGATATTTTTCCTTCGTCTACCAGTTTTGGAGATTTACTTTCAGACCCATCTACATCTTGGTGGCATTATATTCCTAAGTTTATTTTGCCAATTATATGTTTGGTTTATCCGTCTTTAGCTATTATCTCTCGACAGATGAGAGGAGGAATGTTCGAAGTATTGCAACAAGATTATATCAAAACTGCTCGAGCAAAAGGATTGTCAGAAAGAAAAGTAATAGGTAAACACGCATTGCGAAATGGTGTCTTTCCAATCATAACATTATTGGCTGGTATTTTTCCAGCGGCAGTGGCTGGCTCGGTAGTTATCGAAAGAATTTTTGGTATACCAGGAATGGGGCGTTTATTACTCTTAAGTATTGATGGAGAAGACTGGCCGATTGTATATATTATACTTATGCTTGCTTCGGTTTTGACAATGGTAGGAATATTACTAGCGGATATTTTATATGCACTTGTTGATCCAAGAGTTTCATTTAAATAAAAGATATGTTTTTTAGTAGGAAAAAAGAAGATCAACTGCTACATACTTTAGGGGCGCAGGGCGAAAACTATTGGCAAAAATTACGCCAGCGTTTTCGTAAAAATAAGCTAGCACTTTGGTCTACTCGTTTGCTATTCCTATTTATTTTTATAGCTGTATTTGCCGATTTCATTGCAAACGAAAAACCTATTTATTACCAAAAAGATGGAGTGCATCATTTTCCGATCCTTGGAGATTACGCCACAGCCTTAGGACTTGCCGAAAGTAAAAAATATATTGATTGGCGAGAACTCAAAGCTGACGTGATTGTACGAGCACCGATTCCTTATTCTCATAATTCTATAGATCAAGGCAATAGTTATTTAGCACCAGCAGGCAATCAAAAAGTAAGTTCTAAACGGTATTGGCATTGGCTTGGTACACATTCACTTGGTAGAGATGTGGCCGCTGGTATGATAAGGGGAACCCGAGTAGCGTTGATAATTGGAATTTTGTCAATGGGAATTGCTACAATACTTGGTCTTTTTTTTGGAAGCTTAGCTGGCTATTTGGGAGATGATCGTTTAAAAGTATCAAGAATTCGTTTAATACTAAATATAATGGCTTTTCCTTTTGCTGTATTTTATGCATTCGTGACTCGCTCCTATTTGTTAAGTCAAGCGAATTCTTTTTACACACAACTACTCATTAGTTTATTGATATTTATAGCGATAATCTTTGCAGTTAATATAATTGCTACTGCACTAAAAAGAGTACCCTTTCTAGGCAAAAAGGTAACCATTGCTTTAGACCTATTGATTATGCGTCTCATCGAAATTGTTAACTCCATTCCTGGTCTTTTATTAATCTTAGCCTTTATTGCAATAGTACCCAAACCATCTTTAATAAATATAATGGTGTTTATTGGATTAATTCGATGGACAAGTATAGCAAGGTTTATTCGAGCAGAGTTATTGCGAATACGGAACTTAGAATACATGGAAGCAGCTCAAGCTTTAGGTTTTTCTGATTGGCGTATTATTCTAAAACATGCCATTCCTAATGCTTTGACTCCTGTATTGATCACAATTGCATTTGGTATTGCTTCTGCCATCTTAATAGAAGCCATACTTTCGTTCCTCGGAATTGGTACAAGCGCTGATAATGTAACTTGGGGATATTTAGTGAGTGAGGCTCGAGAATCGACTACTTACTGGTGGTTAGCTATTATTCCAGGCTTTGCCATATTTATTACAGTTACCCTCTTTAACCTGATAGGAGAGGGGCTAATGACTGCTTTAGATTCTAAACAAATAGATTAAAAACAAATAATGAGTAAACAATTTGTTTAAATAAAATCCTGAAAACCTTTGTTTTTCTGGATTTGAGTGTTACCTTTGTTCCAGAAAGTAGTTATAATAGATTTTTGCAAAAGAGCAAAAAATTAGTTTTTACGTTTTTTTGAAGTCATATTTTTTGGAAAAAGACCAGATTTGCCTCGTTTTGTAGGCATATTTCCTTTTTTATCTGCCTTTACAGATGCATTTTCTGTAGAAGGGCAACCAGTCTTTTTGCTACATGAAGTAAGAGATAAAGTGCTAAAAGTGAGGAATAAGCAGCAAGAAATTAGATAAATTAGCTTTTTCATTGAATATTTTTTTAAAATTTATCAGGCAATAAAGATGCCTGATAATGTGTATTTACAGAATAAATGTCTTTAAGAACGAAAAATACGCAAATTTTCATGTAATCTATGTAACAAAATGCTAGAACCCTAGTAAAAATAGGCAATAGCTCTTTTTTTTTATCCCAAAAAACTTGTTTTTACAATAGTAAGAACATATTTTTGTGCCACTTAATTTCAAATCAAATAATAAAATTTGTTAACATGAACAAAGGAGAATTAATCAACAGAGTAGCAGAAGATGCTAATTTAACAAAAGCTCAAGCTACTGAAGCTTTAAATGCTGTTCTGGGTTCTATTGAAGAATCTTTGAAAGATGGAAACAAAGTTACGTTAGTAGGCTTTGGTACATTCTTAACTGCTGAGCGTAAAGCTCGTATGGGAAGAAACCCTCAAACTGGTGCTTCTATCCAAATCGCAGCAAAGAATGTTATTAAATTCAAGCCTGGTAAAGAATTAGTAAATTCTGTAAACTAATTTTAAATAGATAGCAGTATCTATCCCAATTCAAGAGGGCAGTCTAATTTTATATTAGATTGCCCTTTTGTCTTATACACCCTTCCTAAATCTTTCTTTTAAATTTATTAGAAAGATTAAATAACTTCCTCGTTTCTTATACACAAAATTTATACTTTTGCGCTAAGGAATGAGTTAAAAATAAATTTACATTCTTGGCTTGATTATTTTGTATCTAACTTCGTTAAAAAGCCTCCTGATAGCTAAGCTATCACTACGTTTTTTGCCTTGTTAATGACTAAATAATCTAATCCAAAGAATCGTAACTTATTTATACCTCATTCCTAGGCTATAAAGCCTTTGGAGAAAACAATTAATTTATCAACTCCTTTTAAAGTATACCAAATATAATGGCAGATATCCAACAACTTGAAAAAATAGCTAGTCAGGTTCGTCGAGATATAGTGCGGCAAGTGCATTTTGCAACTTGTGGTCACCCTGGTGGTTCACTCGGTTGTGCAGATTTCTTGACGGCACTTTATTTTGAAATAATGAACCACAATCCCGAATTTAATATGTCGGGCAAAAACGAAGACGTTTTCTTTTTATCAAATGGTCATATCTCTCCACTTTGGTATAGTGTACTCGCTAGAAGTGGTTACTTCGAGGTTTCGGAGTTAGCTACTTTTCGAAAATTGAATTCTAGATTACAAGGACATCCAGCAACACACGAAGGCTTACCTGGTGTGCGTGTAGCTTCTGGTTCCTTAGGTCAGGGCTTATCTGTAGCAATAGGAGTGGCTCTAGCTAAAAAAATCAATGGTGACGATAGTTTAGTTTTTGCATTGACGGGTGATGGCGAGTTGCAAGAAGGTCAGATTTGGGAAGCGGCAATGTATGCTCCTCATAATAAGGTAGATAATCTAATCGTAACAGTAGATTGGAATGGACAACAAATAGATGGAGCAAATGATGATGTGCTTACGTTAGGTGATTTGCCTTTAAAATGGAAAGCCTTTGGTTGGGAAGTATTGCAAATGAATGGTAATGATATGACGGAAGTGGTAGCTACCTTACATGAAGCAAAGAAAAAAACTGGTCAAGGAAAACCAATCGTCATTTTAATGAAAACGGTAATGGGCTTTGGCGTTGACTTTATGATGCATACGCATAAATGGCATGGTGTAGCTCCTAATGCAGAACAAACAGAAACGGCTTTGGCTCAACTGGAAGAAACCTTAGGCGATTTTTAAAATCTATTTCGAAAAAAATAAAACCATCAGATGTTAGATAAATATGTAAGCACTGGTAAAAAGGCGACTCGAAATGGTTTCGGGGCAGGGCTCTATGAAATTGGTCAACAAAATGACGAAGTTGTTGCTTTGATTGCAGACCTTTTAGGTTCGCTAAAAATGCAACAATTTAAGGAAGCATTTCCTGAACGATTTTTTCAAATAGGTATAGCCGAAGCTAATATGATGGGGATTGCTGCTGGTTTAGCCACAGCAGGTAAAATCCCATATACAGGCACCTTTGCTAATTTCTCTACAGGCAGAGTATACGATCAAATTCGTCAGTCAATAGCTTATTCAGATAAAAATGTGAAAATTTGTGCCTCGCATGCAGGAGTAACTTTAGGAGAGGATGGTGCTACTCACCAAATATTGGAAGATATCGGTATGATGAAAATGCTACCAGGTATGACGGTTATTAATCCTTGCGACTATAATCAAACCAAGGCAGCTACAATGGCAATTGCCGAGCATCATGGACCAGTCTATTTACGATTTGGTCGTCCAAGCTGGCCAATGTTTATTCCCGAAGATACTAAGTTTGAAATCGGAAAAGCTCTGCTATTAAATGAAGGAACAGATGTAAGTATTTTTGCAACAGGTCATCTAGTATGGATTGCTTTGGAGGCAGCTAGAGCATTAACGGCAGAAGGGGTAAGTTGTGAAGTAATAAATATTCATACCATTAAACCTTTGGATAATGAAGCAATTCTCGATTCTGTTTCTAAAACTAAATGTGTCGTAACTGCTGAAGAACATCAACGAAATGGAGGCTTAGGCGATAGTATTGCCCAATTATTAGCCCAACACCAGCCAGCTCCAATGGAGTATGTAGCAGTCAATGATTCTTTCGGTGAAAGTGGAACCCCAATGGAATTGTTAGACAAATATGGTCTTGGCACAAAAGATGTAATTAATGCAGTAAAGAATGTTTTAAAACGCAAATAATAGACCTTAATCTCTGTATTAAGTAATGGTCGAAAAATACGGAACTTATTTTTCGAGCATTACTTAAATTAAATAAGAAACGATCATGATTTTATTTAAAAATTATGAGAGAGTAGAGTCTTAAGATTAATTATACAAGGATCTAATTAAAAGCTAAACCAAATCTACTGTCGTTGACTTGGTGGGTCGAAAGCTACTCATTGGATCATTCCAATTGATTCGATGAGTTAAAACAGCGAAGAGGATTTTAGCGAACAGTAAATTTTAAACACATGAAAATAGGAACAAAAGTAATTCATGCAGGTATAGAACCTGATCCGAGTACTGGAGCAATTATGACTCCGATTTACCAAACGTCTACTTATGTTCAAGCTGAACCAGGTAAGCACAAAGGGTACGAATATGCGCGAACTCAAAACCCAACGAGAAATGCACTCGAAAAAAATCTAGCAGCCCTGGAAAACGGAACTAATGCTATTTGTTTCGGTAGTGGTCTTGCTGCAATGGATGCTATTCTTAAGCTATTGAACCCTGGTGATGAGATCATTTCGACTAACGATCTCTATGGTGGATCATATCGTTTAATGACAAAAATTTATGCTCGATATGGAATCAAATCACACTTTGTGAGTATGAATGATCCATCTTCGTTGAAGAAACATATTAACGAAAATACAAAGTTGATTTGGATAGAGACACCTACTAATCCAATGTTGAACATTGTAGATATTACGAAGGTGTGTAAAATTGCCAAACAGCATAATGTGTTAACTTGTGTGGATAATACCTTTGCATCGCCTTATTTACAAACACCACTTGATATGGGAGCTGATCTTGTTTTGCATTCAGCGACTAAATATCTGGGAGGACACTCTGATGTCGTACTTGGGGCTGTAGTTGTAAAATCTGATGAATTAGCAGAGAAATTGCATTTTATTCAAAATGCTTCTGGAGCAATACCTGGACCTCAAGATTGCTTTCTGATTTTGAGAGGAATCAAAACTTTACATATTCGAGTGGAACGTGCGTGTAAAAATGCGAAACAAGTTGCGAAGTTTTTACAAACACATCCAAAGACAAAGAATGTTTATTATCCAGGATTTAAGACACATCCTAATCATAAAATCGCCAAAAAACAAATGCGTGATTTTGGCGGAATGGTTTCGTTTGACTTACAAGATGATTCGTTTAAAATGGCAAAAAAAGTATTGAGTAATACCAAGTACTTTTCATTAGCAGAATCATTGGGTGGTGTAGAATCACTCATCGGACATCCTGCAAGTATGACACATGCTTCTATTCCAAAAGCAGAACGCTTAAAGGTTGGATTGACCGATTCGCTTATTCGTCTTAGTGTAGGAATCGAAGATATCGATGATTTACTCGAAGACCTAGAACAAGCTCTGACAAATATTTAGAATTCAATACGTTTTTTAACGTTTAAAATAAACTAAAAGCCCAGTTCTGCTGGGCTTTTTTTATGCCCTGAATAAAGTTTAAGCAATTTTTTAAAAAATATTTTCCTCTTTTTATGGAATCGATATCTTTTCTGCGTCTTTATAAGTGAACGACATATTATTCGTTTATAAATCAAAAATAGAAAAGATGGAAAAGTATACAAGAGACAATTTAACAATTAAGGCTTGGGCAGAAGAAGACCGACCTAGAGAAAAATTAATTCTTAAAGGAAAGAAAAGTTTATCTGATGCAGAACTATTAGCAATACTACTAGGCTCAGGCTCAAGGGAAGAAACAGCAGTGGGCTTATCTCAACGAATACTGAAAAGTGCTGATAATAACTTAAATGAATTAGGCAAGTGTACTGTAAAAGAATTGACAAGATTTAAAGGAATAGGAGAGGCAAAAGCTATAACGATAGTAGCAGCGCTGGAACTAGGTCGACGACGCCAACTTTCTGATATCAAAGAACGAATACAAGTACGAAGTAGTCAAGATGCATATAAAGCGATTGCCCCAATATTAGTTGACTTACCGCATGAAGAATTTTGGATATTATTGCTCAATCGTTCCAATCGAATTATGTGCCGAGAGCGTATTAGCATTGGCGGGGTATCTGGTACAGTAGTAGATGCCAAATTGATCTACAAAAAAGCCTTAGAAAACCTTGCCTCGGCTATTATTCTCTGTCATAATCATCCTTCAGGAAACTTGAAACCAAGTCAAGCAGATATTGATATCACTCGAAAACTTAAGCAAGCAGGAAAAACATTAGACATTGATGTATTGGATCACCTAATAATAGCTGAAGGTGGCTTCTATAGTTTTGCAGATGAAGGATTAATGTAAATATAAAAACTTACCTTTGTGAACTTCCAATAAAGCGAATTGTTGAATAGTATAAATGAGTGAAAATAAAAACAAATTTGATTACGTAATACTAAAACGAGTATTAGCCCTAGCTATACCTTATCGACTCATCTTTATAGTTGCAGCTGTTATTGCTATAATATCTGCACCTCTAGCGACACTTCGACCTTACCTAATTAATGTAATGGTTGATGATTATATTTTTGTAAACGATATTGATGGCCTGACTCTTATGGCATTCATTCTGTTTGGGGTGTTAATAGTAGAGGTGATTTTGAGATATATTTTTATATACATTACAGGCTTGCTTGGACAGTCAGTAATTAGAGATTTAAGAGTAAAGGTTTTTAATCATATTTCAAGTCTACAATTAACACATTTTGATCGTACACCAATTGGAACTTCGACAACTCGAACTATCAATGATATTGAAACGATAAATACGGTTTTTTCTCAAGGTGTTATTACAATCGTCGCAGATATTTTGACGTTGTTTGCTGTTTTTGCGATTATGCTGTATACGAGTTGGAAGCTAACATTAGTTTGTCTAACCGTCTTACCTTTGCTAATTATAGCTAGTTATATTTTTAAAGAAAAAGTAAAAGCATCTTACCAAGTTGTACGGAGCCAAATTTCAAAAATGAATGCTTTTTTGCAAGAGCGAATTACTGGTATGCGTATCGTTCAAATTTTTAATGCAGAAGAACAAGAAGCAAAAAAATTCAAAGAAATAAATAGAGAATATACTAGAGCTAATTTAAATTCTATTTTATACTATGCTGTCTTTTTTCCTGTGGTTGAAATTATCTCTGCCTCAGCTTTAGGACTAATGGTCTGGTGGGGAGCAAGAGGAGTTATTGGTGGCGAAGTGACTTTAGGAGCATTAGTTGCTTTCCCGATATATTTGTCGATGCTTTTTCGACCAATTCGAATGTTGGCAGATAAGTTCAATACTTTACAAATGGGATTGGTAGCAGCTGAACGAGTCTTTGATACTTTAGACACAGACAAGAAAATCGAAAATAAGGGAACATTAAAACCAACAAAACTAAAAGGAGAAGTTGAGTTTAAAAATGTAACGTTCGCTTATATTGCTAGAGAGTATATTCTAAAAGATATAAGTTTTAAAATTAATGCAGGCGAAACACTTGCCATTGTCGGTAGCACAGGATCTGGTAAAACAACCATCATCAATATACTCAATCGGTTTTATGAATTGAACAAAGGTGATATTTTTATTGATGGAACAAGTATAACCGACTACGAATTATATGAATTTAGAAAATGCTTAGCGGTTGTATTACAAGATGTATTTTTATTTTCTGGTACCGTACTCGAAAACATTACATTACGTGACGAACGCTTTACAAAAGAACAAGTTATTGAAGCAGCCAAGATAATCGGTGCACACGAATTCATCGAACGATTACCTGGAGCTTATGATTATCAAGTGATGGAGCGTGGGGCTACACTCTCTATGGGACAGCGACAGCTTATCTCCTTTGTTCGGGCTTTAGTTTTCGATCCCGACATCCTCATTTTGGACGAAGCAACTTCTTCTATTGATCCCGAAACAGAAAGTGTTATTCAATACGCCATTGAGAAGTTAATCGCAAAACGTACATCTATAATCATTGCTCATCGCTTATCGACTATTCGACATGCCGATAATATTTTGGTGTTAGACAAAGGCGAAATAGCAGAATTTGGTCCTCATTCCGAGTTAGTTCAATTAGAAAATGGCCACTATAAAGAATTGTATGAAATGCAATTTCAACAAATGACCAGTACTTAGAAAGTAGACTATATTTGAAAATTTTGCGAACGGATTTTTATACCAACCTCAAATTCTTCAATCCTTGAAACGTAGGAAGCATAAATTATTCATAATCATTTTTTTTGATTATAGTATTTCTACCAAATGAAAATTTAAAAGATTCTTTTAGAAATAGAAAAGACTAAATTTCTTTTATTTATTCTGTAGATTTATTAAAAATAAAACAATGATCAAATCTTTTATACTCAACTATAGGTTTGTTTTTTGCAATATATTCAGCTTATTACTATTGATTAATCTTCCTACAAAAGCGCAAACCTTTGAAGTCTCAATTGCACAGCAAATCAATGGAAGCATCGACCGTGTAGCGGAGAATATTTATGAAATACCAATTCGTCTTCGCATTGCCAATGATGGAAATACAGATGCCACGGATCTAAAAATCAATAGTGATATTGCAGATGATTTTGGACTTGATCCTATCGCCGTTAGTGTTGTTAGTCCTCCCGAAATTGTATGGATTACTAGTGGGTCAAATGTACAGTTGAATCCGACATATGCTGCTAAGCATCTTTATGCTGGTATTTTGGATACCGTTGGCAATCATTTTGCAGCAGGAGGGAAGCTAACGATTCAATATCGAGTACGAGTAAATTTTGGCGAATGTTATGGTAAGTTTTATACTCAATCTAAATTATCAGCTACATCTGAAGAAGGGCTTGTCGAATTTGACCTTAGTGATGATGGTAAGGAGTGGGATGAAGATAAAACGGATAATCTTATTGGTAATGGATTAACGGAAGATGATCCTTCCTTGATCTTTATAGAACAAGCTACTCATATTGCTGTGGCACTCGATATAAATGGCACAGTAGAGCAGCAAGGTAATAGTACAACATATTTAGTACCGATGAGAATTCGTTTGCAAAATATGGGACAAAGTGAAATTGTACAGCTTTCTTTATTGGATGATTTACAAAGGCACTTTAAGGTCCGAGCAGAAGACATTCAAATTATTAGTGGCTATCCTCAACTTGTGTGGTCAAGTTCAGGTTCTTCACTTACGATTAATACCAACTTTACAGGAAGTTCTCCAAATCATAACCTTCTTACGACAGCTCCAGTTTCGCTTGCTTCTATGGCAAAGGCTACCATTCAGTTAAATGCACTCATTGATTTTGGAACGACAAAAGGAATCTTTTATAATCAAATTGAAGCCTACTCAGTTGATGAAAGCGGTAGGGTAGATCGTGACTTAAGTGATGCAGGAAAAGTTTGGGATGAAGATATAAATGATGCTAAACCAGGAAGTGGAAACAATGAAAATGACATTACGATAATAAACTTGAATAGAAATACACATGTTGGATTAGCACAACAAATCAATGGTACGATAACTCAAGTAAATGGTACTCAATATCGTTTTCCTATTCGATTTCGACTAAAAAATATGGGTAGTACAGATCTTGTAAAATTATCTATTATTAATAATCTGAGTCAAAACTTAGATGTACCTCCTACTGCCATCAATTTAAATAGTTTTCCTGAATTGATTTGGTTAACAACTGGATCAACATTGAATCTTAATACTGCTTATGATGGCGGTACAAATTCTATGCTTTTACAAGAAAATGGTAATCTCTTAAAAGCTGGGCATAATGCAACAATCCAACTAGATGTAACTGTAGATTTCGGTATCAATTATGGCGAATATGAAAACGCAGCCATAGTCATTGCCGAAGATGCGAATGGTAACGTTATTGCTGATTTTAGTGACGAAGGAAAATTATGGGATGAAAACCCAAATGATAATAATTTAGGAGATGGAGTTGCCGAAAATGATCCGACAATAATCAAGCTGGGTGATGCACCGAGTAGTAAACCTAATATCCTATTTATAGTCATTGATGATATTAATAACTATACTGGAACTTTTGGTGGACATCCTAATGCTTATACTCCAAATATTGACAACTTGGCAAGTGAATCAATGATTTTTACTAATGCACAAACCAATGCTGTTTTTTGTAATCCTTCTCGTATTAGTATGCTTACGGGCTTAAAACCGTCTTCCTCTGGTATCGTTGATAATGGTGATTATTATTATGACTGGCGAGCGGTGATGAATGCCGATACCTCTATTGCGACTCAAAACTATGGACCGAATTCAGGAAATATTCAAACGATTTATGAAGCATTAGAAAATGAGTATTACATGGCTTATTCTGGGAAAATTTATCATGGTGCAGGTCAACTAGATCCTATTGCTTGGGATGATTATCGACCATGGATAAATTATTTAACCATCTCTGGTATCCAAAATCATCCTGTAAATGGTTTAGTCGATTATACAAAAGATAGTAATAGAAATCTTGATTGGGGAGCGGTAGAAGATGCTGAAAAAGCAACAGCACCAGGTACATACTTTACAGAAGAAGATACAGAAGATTATATCATTACTCAAAATGCCTTGGAAATTATTAACAACTTACCGACTACTGATCCATTCTTTTTAAGCGTTGGTTTTATCCGACCGCATTTGCCCTTGTATGTTCCACAACGAGTTATTGATTTATTCAAAGATAGTTTAGATACTTTTGATCACATTGCATTGCCTCAATATTTAGAGAATGATCAAGATGATACTGTTTATAAAACGAATAGTGTGCACAAGACTAATGTTTTTGATTATCCTGAACGTTGGAAATCTTTAATTGCTCATGCATTAGCTTCTGGAACTTGGATAGATGAATATATAGGTTCGATTATTCAAACACTAAAGGCTAGAAACTTATATGACAATACGATTATAATTTTGACTAGTGATCACGGTTATGCTTTTGGAGAAAAACAACATATGAAAAAAGGAGCTTTATGGCGAGAAGCTTGTGATATTCCACTTATCATCAAAGCACCTACGATTACAACGGCTGGTTCTTCTACAGATGAGGTGGTTAGTTTGATTGATTTGTTTCCAACAATAATGGAATTAAGCGACCAAAAAATGCCTGATGATTTGCCAAGAGATGGAAGGAGTTTAGTGCCTCTTTTAAAGAACCCATCTAGACCTTGGCCTTGGTTAGCTTCTATAGATTTTTATGATAAAAAACATGATTACTTAGCGAAAGGCTTACGTAGCAAAAACAAAACATTTAAGTATCATTATATTTATAAAGAAGAAAAACCTTGCTTTAATGCAGAATTGTATGATTTAGAAAACGATCCTTTTGAGTGGTATAATTTACTCTCAGGAGTACATCGAAATCCTGAGTTGCATGCGACAGAAAAAAAAGAACTAGAAAAAATAATTGCTGGTCAACTCATTCCAAATAAGGCTCCTTCGACTTTCAACAAACTCATCAAAGTCAATAACCTGACTCAACAGCATACGATCAAACTAGTCGGAGAAGATAGCAATAAGGACTTTTTACTTTTTGAAATCGAAAGCCTTCCTCTTTATGGAAAGTTATATGAAAGTATTGATGGTACTATCATCGGAAATGAAATTTTGAATACACACTCAATCATTCCCAATGAAGCAGGATCAATCGCTTATCTTATTTACGAACCTGATCCTTCTTTTTCTACTGAACTTACAGATGTCTTTACTTTTACCGTTACTGACGGTAGTACTAAGGACAGAGGAATTACATTGATTCAATATGAATAGGTAGCCTGAAATTTAAAAATAAAACACTAAATTCATTACTTTACAGCCAGTTATGTATGGTCGAACACTAGTTGATCTTATTTAGATGATCATTTTTTTATACGAAGTGCCTGATTAGTCGACTTTTCATCCCTTTAAATCAGATTTTTAATCAATACTCGTCTATACAATTAGCTAATGTGCTAACAATTGTTTAATTTTAATTGTTGTAATTAATAAAACGTAATAAATGACAAACAGACGTAAAATAGACGTAAACCCCTTTAACTCTATAACAACCATCATTATGTTGGTGCTGTTTTTTGCAGCACTTATTTTCTTGATCAAAGGCATTTTCCAAATCATGGCATTTGTAGCGCCTGCTTTATTGATCGGAGCATTGATAGTTGATTATAAAGTAGTGGTAAGTTACGGTAAAATGCTTTTCAATTTATTGAAGAGTAATATCTTAATGGGTATTGGTGCTGTCTTTTTAACCGTAGTTGCTTTTCCTGTAGTAGCAGCGTTTTTGCTTGGTAAGGCTTTGTTTAAAAAGAAAGTAAATCAAATTCGTCAGGATATGGAGACGAAAACGCAAGGCGAGTATGCGGAATTTGAAGAAATGGAAAGTGAAATAAAGCGTGTAGAATTACCGCCAGTGCCTAAGCGTCAAAAAGAAAAGCAAAAACTCAAAGAGACTCGAAACGATTATGAAAATCTTTTTGATGATATTTAATACACTTTTGACACAGTGTATTTAACCTCATCATTATTTAGTTTGGGATTATTATACCTTTCGTTTTCGGGAATACTTTGCTTGTACTATATCTACATCATCGGAAGATATATAGAAGGTTGGAGTGCACTTCCCCAATGGTTTGTCCCACAAAGTTTTAGGGCTAGCCAAAAGGTAAGTATTCTTGTACCTGCTCGAAATGAAGAAGATTATATAGCTGCCTGTATACAATCTATTCTTCATCAAAACTATCCAGCACATTTAATCGAAGTAGTAGTCATCGACGATCATTCTACCGATGCTACTGTTTCCATTATTCAAGGCATTAATGATGTGAGAGTGAAGGTCTTGCATTTGGCTGATTTCATAGAAGAATCATCTAGTAGCTCTTTCAAGAAAAGAGCTATCGAAACAGGAATGCAAGCCGCAACGGGTTCATTAATTTTGACTACAGATGCAGATTGTATTGTCAAAGAAAATTGGTTGTCATTGATTACTTCTTTCTATGAATACAATAATCTGAAATTTGTAGCAGCACCAGTTAATTTTTTCAAAGAGAAAAACCTGTTGGAAAAATTTCAGTCGCTCGATTTTTTAGGAATGATGTGTGTAACAGGCGCAGGGATTCATCGCCGATTTATGAATATGTGTAATGGCGCAAATTTAGCTTATTCGAAAGAAACGTTTTACGAAGTAAATGGCTTTGAAGGAATTGATCAAGTCGCTTCGGGAGATGATATGTTGCTAATGCAAAAGATTGCAAAACGGTTTCCAGACCAAATTGGATATTTGAAAAATAACGAAGCAACAGTTTGCACAGAAGCGAAACCGACTTTGAAAACGTTTACTGATCAACGGATAAGATGGGCTTCAAAATCGAATGCATACAAAGAATGGAAAGTGACCTTTATATTGGCAATGGTTTTCTTTTTTTGTTGTAACATTATTTTGAGTTTTTTATTAATTCCTTTTGTTGGTTGGACGATGTTTTGGCTTTTTGGAATACAAGTCCTTATTAAAGGAGTTATGGATTTTTTCTTTTTACGAATGATGTGTCATTTTTTTGATCGAAAGGATCTTATGCGTGTTTTTTTGCCAAGTCTTTTTATGCACATTGTATACATTGCAATAATTGGCACTATGGGAAATCTAGTTAAAGAATATGAATGGAAGGGGAGAAAAACCACTTAAAAAATAACTAGTGAAAGCATACAATTTAGAATCTGCCATTGCTAATCCATACAAAACAACGGTCTTGTATTTGCATGGATTATTGCTGGAGGAAATTCCCGAAGAAGTATTTCTATTGCCTAATCTCCAGCGCTTAGAAATTTCTGGAAACAAGCTAACCGCTGTTTCAAAACAAGTATTAGAACTCGATCAGTTAGAAGCTATTGTGATAGCTGACAATGAGTTTGCCACTTTCCCAACTATATTATTAGACTTGCCTAAGTTAAAATATATTGATTGTAGCCACAATAAATTATCAGAACTTCCTGCTGCATTAGCAAGCAAAACAACTATTGAGTATCTCGACTGCTCGCATAATCAATTAGCTGAATTACCGGAGTGGATTGGGGTGTTGAGAAAACTACAGGTAATTAATTTTAGTCATAACCAATTACGGAAATTGCCTAAGAGTATTTCGGGTTTAGTTGATTTAGAAACGGGCGACTTTTCGTACAATAAAATAAAACGATTGCCAGTAGGAATTGGTAATAGTAAAAAATTGAAACAATTAAAGATTTCCTTTAATCAACTAAACCATTTACCAGAAAGTATAGGCAATTGCACACAGCTTGTCCGCCTTCAATTGCATTCTAATCTTCTGAAAAATATTCCATCAACAATTGGTAATTGTATCAACATAACGCTACTAGATTTAAGTAGAAATAAATTAGAGCAGTTACCAGAAAGTATTGGGCAATTAGAGAAAATAGATCGTTTATTTTTAGATAAAAATAAGTTAAAAAGTCTACCTGATAGTGTTTGCAAATTTAGAACGCTTCGACAGTTTTTGGTGAGTTATAACGAATTGGAACGATTGCCAAGCGGAGTTAAAGAATGGACTTATATAGAAAAAATAGACCTCAAAGAAAACGATCTTATAGAATTACCAAAGGAGTTTTCAAAACTAAAAATGCTACGTTTTTTAAACATAGAAAAAAATAAGCTGAGATACCTTCCTGATGATATTGGTCAATTGAAAGAATTAGTTGAGTTGAATTGCAGTCAGAATAAATTGGATAAAATTCCTTCTTCTATTCAATATTTGAAAAAACTAAAAATACTAACCTTATCATCCAATCCGCTAAACTATTTTCCATCAGAAATTTTAAGTCTTGATCAGTTGGAATATATTCGAGGCTTTGAAAAAATATATTCTACAAAGGAGCGAAGCAAGCTCAAACAGTTTTTGAAATTGTGTAAAAACAAAAACATTAAAGACGAGTACCGGTTACTTTTTTATGAATTGATGAGAGGCAAAACAGCAGCCTTTGATGTTTTACCAAATAAGTTGCTATTCAAAGCGTTATCATTAAAACTAAAAATAGATATTCATGCCTTAGGATTGATTTTAGGAAAATACAAAACGGCATTATTGGAGAAACCGCTAAAAAAAGGAATCACTATAACCACACTAGGTCGTATGCATCAATCCAAAACGATGTTAATAAAACGATTGGCTGCTGCAGGTATAGAGTATTCAAAAAATACGAATAGTACTGTTTCTCATGTAGTATTGGGACTAAATCCTAGTCGATATGATGCAGCTATAGAAAGTGATGTTGTTTATTTATCCGAGCAAGAATTACATCAATACCTAGTCGAACAGGAACAGCAAAATATTTTTAAAGAAACAGATATTGACAAAATAAATCAACTCAAGCGCTTATTATTGAGTGACGAAACAGCTGATCATGAAATCGCTTTAGGAATTTTGAAGCAGAGAGGGCTATTACCTTCACTTTATACAAGTTTATTGATTGCCCATAAGATAACTGAAGATCTAGCAATCAAAAAAGAAACGAAAAAACTGTTAACCCTAAATGTTTCTGCTCGTTCCCTAGCGGTGATGACAGCAATGCGTTGGTCAAGTTTATTAAAGCAGAAAAATGTAGAAGATAAACTGACAAAACTATTTGATCAAACTGATTTTGATGCACAAGAAATTATACAATTCATACAAATGGAATTATTGAGAATAGATAAGGATTAATAATTATTAATGAACCAAAAAAAATCCCCACTCTGAAAACCAGAGTGGGGATTTTAATATTTTGAAAAGCTAGATTTAGCTATCTACATTTGCATATTTAGCATTCGCTTCGATGAAAGCTCTACGAGGAGGAACTTCATCACCCATTAGCATAGAGAATACACGATCAGCTTCTACAGCATCTTCAATCGTTACTTGTCTAAGCGTACGAGCAGCAGGGTCCATTGTTGTTTCCCAAAGCTGGTCAGCATTCATCTCCCCAAGTCCCTTATATCGCTGTGTCTTTACAGAGGTATCATTTTCTCCATTAGAGTAAGCATTAATAGCTTCTTGGCGTTCGTCTTCATCCCAGCAATAGCGGAATTGCTTACCTTTCTTTACCATGTAAAGAGGTGGAGCCGCAATATAGATATAGCCATTTTCGATTAGCGGCTTCATGTAGCGGAAGAAGAAAGTAAGAATTAGTGTAACGATGTGGCTACCATCAACATCGGCATCACACATGATGACTATTTTGTGATAACGCAATTTTTCGATATTCAAATGGCGATCGCCTTCTTTTTCTTCGATGCTTACACCAAGAGCTGTAAACATATTTTTGATTTCTTCATTTTCGTAGATGCGGTGTTCCATTGCTTTTTCTACATTAAGAATTTTACCACGTAATGGCAAAATAGCTTGGAACATACGATCACGACCTTGTTTTGCCGTACCACCTGCCGAGTCACCCTCAACCAAGAATATTTCAGATTCATCAGGCACTTTAGAAGAACAATCTGATAGTTTACCAGGAAGACCGCTACCCGTTAGTACATTTTTACGTTGTACCATTTCACGAGCTTTACGAGCAGCATGACGAGCAGTAGCCGCAAGAATAACTTTATCAATTATTCGGCGTGCAATTTTTGGGTTTTCCTCCAAGTAATGTTTTAGAGCCTCACCAACACAACGAGAAACGATACCCGTTACTTCCGAGTTACCTAATTCTCCTTTCGTTTGTCCCTTAAACTGAGGTTCAGGAACTTTTACAGAAACAACAGATGTAAGACCTTCTCTAAAATCTTCACTAGAGACTTTAAACTTTAGTTTGTTAAACAAACCATTATCCTTAGCATATTTATCAAACTCTCGATTGACAGCTCTTCTAAAACCACTTACGTGTGTTCCACCTTCACGAGTATTGATATTGTTTACATAAGAATGAATATTTTCAGAATAAGAAGTATTGTATTGCATAGCAACTTCTACTTCTACATTATCTTCTCTATTTTTTACATGGATAGGATGCTCAATAAGTTTCGTCTTAGACTCGTCTAAATACGTTACAAATTCAGAAAGACCACCTTCTGAGTAGAAAGTTTCCTTTTTAAACTCTTCGCCTTCTTCTCCTTTTTGGCGCTCATCAACTAAGGTTAGGTATAAACCACTATTTAGAAAAGCCAATTCTCGCATACGAGCAGCAAGCGTTTCATATTTATACTCTAATGTTTCGAATACCGTTTGATCTGGCTTAAATGTAATGGTTGTACCATTGGAGGTAGATTGACCAACTTCAAGTACTTCTGTTGTTGGTTTACCTTCAGCGTATTCCTGTGTAAAGATTTTTCCTTCTCTATGCACCTCTGCTTTGAGGTAAGAAGAAAGTGCATTTACACAAGACACCCCAACACCGTGTAGTCCACCAGATACTTTGTAGGTATCTTTATCGAACTTACCACCTGCGTGCAAGACAGTCATTACGACCTCTAGAGCAGATTTTTGGAGTTTTTCGTGCATCCCTGTTGGTATACCACGACCATTATCTTTTACAGAGATAGAATTGTCTTTGTGGATGATCGTATCGATGTGTGTAGCATGTCCTGCTAAGTGTTCATCAATAGAGTTATCAACCACTTCCCAAACAAGATGATGTAGCCCTTTTGAGTCGGTGCTACCAATGTACATACCAGGTCTTTTTCGGACAGCTTCTAGCCCTTCGAGTGCTTGAATATTATTCGCACTATAGTTGCCGGTATTTGCTTTTTTATTTTGTGTTTCTTCAACTGATTCCATGCTACAAATATACGAAAAAATAATGGGTTAATAAAGACAGAAAAGCTTGTTTTTCAGTATTTTATTGCTTTTTTTAGGTGTAAAAAATGATTTTTCAGAAAGAAAGCCGATTGCCAAATTTTTTAATGCATTTTTACGTCTTTTTTTACTAAAATTTCATTCTTGTTTGATATAAAAGATAAATGTTTGTTTTTACTAGAATAGCTTGATTATCTTTGTAGAAGATGCATTATTTCAGAAATAAAAATACTCCTAGTTATAGATCTCCTCTATTATCAGTTTTTTGTTTTCTTTGCTGCTTTTGTAGCAGCTTAGAAAGTCAAACTTATGCCTTTCAATATTATACAGTTGAGGACGGTTTGCCAAGCTCCTTTTTATACGATATTGCTCAAGATAAAGAGGGCTACCTGTGGATAAGTACAGAAGAAGGATTATGTAAGTTTGATGGTCATCGGTTTTTATTATCTCCTATTTCTGAAGTAACTAAAGACGAAATAGTAGACATTGTTATTGATTCTAAAAATAGACTATGGATGACTTCTATTTCGACAGCCGTTTGGTGTTATGATCATGGCAAAATCTATAGTTTTGATCCCCTCGATGATACCGAATCGTACTATTACCTTAGTACTTATGAAGATAATTTGGGGAATATGTGGTTTTTACATAAGGCTGGAGTATCTGTCATTAAAGAGAAAAATGACAAGTTAGAATTGATGAAACTTGATTTGCCTTCTGGAAAGGGAGGCAGCATTTTTCTTCCTTCTGATAGTGATACTATTCATATTTATAATAGAAATGTTCTTACTTCAATATATGATTATAAAATAGTAGATAAGACCTCTTTGCTGCAAGATACAGGAAATAGACATATTAGAGGATCAGTTAAATACAAAGATGAAGTGCTGATAGCAGATGATGAAATGATTTATTCGTATTCCTTTAAGACCAATAAATTAACTGAACGATTTGGTGAATTCAATGCTTTTTTTAAACCGCATATTACATACATCTATGTTGATAAAAAAGACCGCTTATGGATAAGTACTAGAGATGGTTTGTTATTAATCCAAGAGAATGAAAATGGAGAGTCAAGTTTACAACAATTTTTGAAAGGTGTTGTAGCTGGTGTTATTATGGAAGATGATGATGGAACATATTGGATAACGACTCAACATAAAGGACTTACCTCTTTACCTGCAACTAACTTAGGTGTCTTTCTTGATGAGACTAAAAACAACCACGTTACTGCAGTTATTACGAATAGTAAAGGAGAAATAGTTATAGGGTTTAATAATAATTGGTTGAATATTTTAGATAAAAACGGAACAATCATTTCATCTCAAAAGGTAAATAAATCAAATCAATATATTTACGATTTATTGTTAGATGAAGATGAAAAAATTTGTGTTTTTGGGTCAAGTGGATTTCAAGGAATTGATAATGATTTACAATTGAAAAATGAATCTTTTAAAGTAGCACGTTTTGGTGAAGACAATACTATTTGGGTAGGTTCTGGTCAAACTGCTTCTTTATTTGATGGGAAAGACTATTCTATTTTGTTATGGAGGCGTACCTATGCCGTTTATCCACTCGGAAAAAGGGAAGCTTTTTTGGGAACTATAGATGGTTTGTACCACTACAAAAACGGTAATGTTGAGCTAACGAAAGACTCCCTATTGCAACAAGATATAAGAGATATCGAACAAGATGAAACTGGAGCTTTCTGGTTTGTTACTCAAGGAAATGGAGTGTTCGTGTACAAAGAGGGAAAAATCATAAAACATTTTACAAAAAACAATGGCTTAGCGAGTAATAAAATCAAAAAAATAGTATTAACAAAAGACTATGCTTGGGTCGCCTCTAACCAAGGAATTGATCGAATTGCTTTTTCGAATGACGAAATCAAAAATATCAATAATGACTATGGCTTACCTTCTAATGAAGTAAATTACTTGCATACAAACAACAATAAAATTTATGCAGGGACAAGCAATGGTCTAGTGGTTTTTGATACAGATTTACCTTTTCAGTATAGTTTGCCTAGCTTACAATTTACGTCTATAAAAATTGCAGAAAGAGATACGGTTATACAATCTGATTACAAATTAGCACATAACGATAACAATATCAAAATCCAGTTTACAGGTATTATTTACAAACATGAAGAAAGTGTACGGTACAAATATCAGATGGAAGGGGTAGACGAAGACTGGATAGAAACTGACCTTAATTTGGCTCAATACCCATCACTTAGAACTGGTGAATATAAATTTAAAGTGAAGGCGAGAACAAAATATTCTGAATGGACAGAGGAAAAAGTGATTCACTTTGAAATCGAAAAAGCGTATTATGAAACGTGGTCCTTTTATGCGATCTTATTTCTAACGTTTTTATTATTAGGTGCTTTTATGACTTGGAGGATTATTCAGTATAACAATAAGCAAGTACTTATTCAGAAAAAAATTAAAGAATCTCAGCTTACTGCTTTACGTGCCCAAATGAATCCTCACTTTATGTTTAATGCGCTTAACTCTATTCAGGAGTTTATTATACAAGAAGATAAACGCTCTGCAAATCGTTATTTGTCAAAATTTTCGATGCTTATGCGAAATATTCTTAATATGTCTGACAAAAATGAAATTAGTCTCGATACTGAAATTAAGTCATTAAAGTTGTATCTTAGTCTCGAAGCACTTCGGTTTGAAGATAATTTTGAATATGAAATTGAAATAGGAGAAGTTATCGATACAGAACAAAGTTATATTCCTTCGATGCTCATTCAACCTTATGTCGAAAATGCAATTAAGCATGGACTACTGCATAAAAAAGGCTTAAGAAAACTACATATTTCTTTTGATAAAAAAGAAGACACCTTGATATGCGAAGTTGACGATAATGGAATTGGTAGAAAAAAATCGAAGCAAATACAAGAAAATAATGTAAAAGTATATGAATCCAAAGCGATGAGTTTGACAAAAGAACGCCTAGAATTATTAAATTCAACTAGAAAAGACAAATTAGGTGTAAATATTGTTGATAAAGTGAATGAAAGAGGAAATGCAATGGGTACTAAAGTCATCCTTCATATTAATCTAAAATAGCTTATAACAAATCTAATTATTCTAATGCTAAAAGCAGTAATCATAGACGATGAAACTAAAGGACGTAGTATCCTAAGGCGACTGCTAGAAGAATATTGTAAAAATGTAGTTGTTCTTGGAGAAGCAGAAGATGTTCTTTCTGGGGTAAAGGTTATCAATATGTATAGTCCTGATATTGTGTTTTTAGATATAGAAATGCCTAATTATTCGGGCTTCAAATTAATTGATTTTTTTGGTAGTTATAACTTTGAAGTGGTCTTTACAACGGCTTACGCCAAATATGCTATGCAAGCTTTTAAGGTTTCGGCGGCAGGCTATTTACTCAAACCTATTGATATAGACGAATTACTCAAAATTATTGCTAGAGTAGAGCGCACTAAAGCTTTTGTAATTAACAAAAATCAAGCTAAAACAGGTCAAAAAACAATCCTTTCTTCTGATGAAAATAGAGTCGTATTACCTGCCGCAGATGAACTAATTTACCTCTATCTTGACCAAATTTATTACCTCGAATCTGATGGGAGATTTACCAATATAGTGCTCAAAGATACAAGTAAAGTCAAGACAACAAAGAGCCTAAAAGAGTGCCAACAACTTTTTTCGAATTTAGCTTTTATCCGCATACATCGTTCCTACATGATCAATTTGGCTTACATCAAACGATTTAATAGAGGTAGAGATAGTTTTGTGCTAATGGATAATGGAAATAGAGTAGATGTTGGCAAAAATTATAAAGAAGAACTAACCGAAGTAATTTCTTTTTTTCTGAAATAAACCTATCTTTTTTCGGTGTCAGTCTGCAAATATATATCGATAATCATTTTTGTAATGATGGAAATACAACTTAATTAGTCGCTAATGGTTCAATATTAGGCTGTTCAATATTTATAAAATCAAATGCTCTTAAAAAAATAGAAATTAATTGTGCAAATGATTATCAAATGATCGTTTTCAATAAAGATGAAAAAGAAAAGTAAGCAGCCAAGAGTAAATCAGGAGAAGTAAACAAGTTCTTTTGATAGAATAGTACGGGACTGTTCTTACCTTTTAGCAGCTATAAATCGTTTTGTCCTAATGTGGGATTTTGAACAGCCTATGGTTCAATACTTTAACTTAGCCAAAAACCTAAGCATTCGTTGCACTAAAACCTCGACATACAGTAAAAATGAATGCAAAAGAACTACAATGGTTTGATTGAAAATAATATTTTTGCAGCGTAAAATAAATAATTAGAATGGAAACCATTATAGAGACAATAGCAGACTTAGAGTCACTTGTAGAAAAATTGCTAGCCTATGCTAATGGGCGTAAAAAAATGCTTTTCTATGGCGAAATAGGAGCAGGAAAAACAACCTTTATTCAGGCATTTTGCCGTCATTTTACCGTTAACGAATCTGTTACAAGTCCCACGTATTCATTGATAAATGAGTACAGCTATTTAGATGAAAAAACAAATAAAGAAGCATTTATCTATCACATGGATCTCTATCGGCTAAAGGAAGAGAGAGAAGCACTAGATATAGGTATAGAAGATTATTTGTACAATTCAGCCTACTGCCTCATCGAATGGCCTGAAGTAATAGAGCATTTACTTCCTGAAGAAGCAGTTAAAATAAAAGTCGAAATACTTGAAAATTCAGCAAGAAAAGTTATATTTTTGTGAACTTATGTTAGAAACAATCCAAATCTTTGATTTTCTGACAGATAACTTGTATTATTATAGGATAATCCTGCGACAAAACGGATGATTGTTATCTGAATTGGGCAGGTTTTTATTTTTTAATAACAAACTACAATAACCTAACAATAATTATAGATCTATATTGTAGTGTTAAAAGTTTATTGGCAAAGCAACCGTATGAGTGACAAGAAGAAGCGAATTCCAATTCCTAAGGTCTTTACTGAAGGCCAGTACCAAACTCAAGTTGAAATGCTGCAAGTGCAGCGCAAGCCTAACAAGCTTTATATAGGCATTCCAAAAGAAACGACTTTACAGGAAAACAGAGTAGCATTAGTACCATCTGCTGTTGCTTCTCTTATTGGTCATGGTCATCGTGTAGTAGTGGAAAAAGAAGCTGGAAAAAAAGCTAACTATACCGACCATAGATATTCAGAAGTGGGTGCTGATATTGCTTATAGCAAGGAACAAGTTTACAAAGCAGATATTATTATAAAGGTAGCTCCTCCGACATTAGAAGAACTAGATCACTTTAGACCTAATCAAATTCTAATTTCGCCTCTACACATACCAATCATAACGGCGGAGTATATCAATCGCCTTCGTCAAAAAAGAGTCATTGCCTTAGCAATGGAATATATCAAAGACGAAATCGGTACATTCCCTATTGTTCGTATTATGAGCGAAATGGCAGGGCTTAGTTCTATGCTTACTGCTGCCGAATTGATGACAAGTTCTAGTGGTGGAAAAGGTGTTTTGCTTGGTGGAATTTCAGGAGTCCCTTCAGCAAAAGTCGTAATATTAGGTGCTGGTGTCGTTGCTGAATTTGCAACAAGAACAGCTATAGGTCTTGGTGCTGATATTCGTGTTTTTGATAATAATATTTATAAATTAATGCGACTTCAAAACCAAGTAGGTCGTCAGTTAAATACATCTTCACTCAATCCTATCCAACTCAAAAAAGAGTTATTAAATGCAGATGTTGTTATTGGTGCCATACATTCTCAAAGTGGTCGTGCTCCAATTTTAGTTAGCGAAGACATCGTTTCAGAAATGAAGCCAGGTGCTGTTATTATTGATGTAAGTATCGATCAAGGTGGTTGTTTCGAAACGTCGGAAGTAACCACACACGACCGACCAACTTTTGTCAAATACGATGTTATACATTATTGTGTACCTAATATCGCATCTAGAGTAGCTCGTACAGCATCTATTGCCGTTAGTAACATTCTTACACCGATTTTATTAAAAGCAAGTGATACAGGAAGTATTCAAAACTTAATTCACGAAGACTTAGGCTTGCGAAATGGCGTTTATACCTACAAAGGTTGTTTAACAAACGAATACCTAGGGCGTCGTTTCAAAATCAAATCCACTAGCTTAGATTTATTAATCACATCTAACTTATAAATTATATTTCTATTCTTTTTGTTATTGCTTTAAAATCGTTTCCTTATTTTTTAGAATATTTGTATCTTTAAGAAGATACTAATTATCGTATTACTTAAACAAAGAGCAAAAAACAGCATAGCAATGGAGCGATTGATTCTTTTCTTTTTACTACTTATTTCCACCTCTTTTCTTTCGGCACAAGACACCATGCGGGTTACGCATTGTACGGCAATTGCAAAAAATGCTAATGTAGAAAATATTTACATTGACGATTATAATGACAAATGGGTAGCTTCTCAAGATGGTCTATATAAACTTTATTCTGCCGATAATGCTCAAAAAGCATCTTTAGACAGAGATCAATTTTCCTTACTTCGCCAAAAAGATGGAAATGCCTTTCTCAATCTTGATAAAGAATTATTAAAAAATATTAATCTCGATAACTTAACGACTACCTTTTACGACCAAACCCTAAAAGATTTATGGGTAGGAACAGTCGATTCTGGCTTATACCAAATAAAAATAGCGACGGGAAAAATAGAACGTTATCATACAGGAAATTCTAAATTAAAATCGAATAAAATCAATGCTATTCATATTGATAAATGGGATAGAAGATGGGTTGCTACCGATGTTGGTATTTGGTACAAGAACGGAAGTAAAGAATCTCTGTATGAGAAAGATTATAGAATGGTAGGTATTGCAGAGTTAGGATTTGATGTTTGGTTGATGAGTGTCGAAGGAATTTTATGGAAAGTAAATGATAAAAACAGATGGTTTCCTGGAGATGTTGATCTAAGTCTAGCCGTCGGAAATATCAAAGATATGGCTTTCGATAAAGAAGGTTACTTGTGGATTGCCTCCGAAGTAATTACTCGCTATGCTATCGTTGAAGACATCGTAGAAGTGTTCGAAGAAAAGCACGGATTTACGAGTAAAAATGTAAGTTGTATAGAGGTAGATACTGAAGGGTCAGCTTGGATAGGAACTAAGGATAAAGGTATTTATAGAATAGAAGGAATGTCTGCTTTAGCCATTACCTGCAAAGTAGAACAAGGCTTAGGTTGTAATGATACCGAAAACAAAGGTGCACTTAAAGTAGAAGTTGAAGGCGGTCGACCACCATATAAGTATAAGTGGGATAATAAAGCCTGCAAAGGCGAGAATCCTCAAGGACTTGGTGCAGGTTTATATTCTGTTGTTGTATCTGATGCAACAGGGCAATCAAGAACAGCTAGTGCCGTCATCGAAGATGCAAAAATGGAACTTAAAGCATATATGGATAAGGCGGAAAGTTTGCCAAATGCCAGTGATGGTGTAGCGAGTATAGATGTAAAAGGTGGTACAGCGGGCTATACCTACCGTTGGGATAATGGTGAAACAACAATTACTGCAACCAAACTAAGTGGCGGCAAACATAGCGTAACTGTTACTGATAAAATGGATTGTATCGCAAGTACCACTATTGAAATTCCTGCTGGTAAGGAGCCTGAAATTCCTACCTTGGTCATTAGCGTAAAACAATCTGGAGATTTGAACTGTGCAACAGATAAAGATGGTCAAATAGAGATTAGTGTAGAAGGAGGAAAAGAACCATATAAATACCAATGGAGTAACGGGTTAGCAGGTGAAGATAAAATTGAAAATATCGGTGCTGGAAAATACATGGTAACGGTTTCAGATGCTGCAGGTAATCAAGAAGTTAAAACAATTGAGTTTGAAGCGCCAGAACCACTTATCGCAAAGGCCGTAGAAGACGAACCTGCTACACGAGAAAATGATAAAGATGGAGTTGCCTCTGTAAGTGTCAAAGGAGGTGCAGGTGATTACTCCTATCTTTGGGATAATGGCGAACGATCTGCTACTGCTTCTCGTCTTGAAATGGGCGATCATACCGTTACGATAACAGATAGAAATAAATGTGAAACAACTACAAGTATTTTTGTCGATAAACGGATTATTCCAGCCCTTACTGTCAAGACATTAAGTGAAGGCCAAACCATTCGATTGGATCAATTATTCTTCGAAGCCGATAGTACACAGGTGTTGACTGCATCGGAACCAATGTTGAAAGAAGTAGTTCGCTTCTTAAAGAAAAATCCTAACGTGGCTATCGAAGTAGGAGGACATACAAATAATATTCCAAAGCATGAATATTGTGATCGTTTATCTTCTGCTCGTGCCAAAGCTGTAGCTGATTTTTTGACTGACTATGGTGTAGATGGCAGTCGTGTTTTCTACAAAGGCTATGGCAAACGTAAACCGATATCAGATAACCGTACCGCCGCCGGACGGAAGAAAAATCAACGGGTGGAGATTAAAATATTAAGTTTGTGACGTAACAGTTGTACCTTAAAGAACTAAAAAAATGGAAAATCAGTATCAATTGGTTTTCCATTTTTTGATGAAAAGATCGACTAAAATCTCATTTCGCAGTTAATTGAGTAGTTTTTATGCAACTTCTTTGTATAATAATTAAGGAATAAAGATTATATGTTGTAATTTTAAAAAAATGAAAACAAATTTTTAGATTGCAAGCGTATGGGAAAAAAGAAAAAGCTACTCAACGATAAGGAAATCCAGCAAATCGAAAACGAACACCTGTTCGAACGTCGCCAAAAATTATATGGCAATAAAGATGCTGCCTGTCTGGATAAAACACGCTTTGGTATCGCTATGTCAGGTGGCGGTATTCGTTCAGCTACTATCAATTTGGGCATACTCAAAACACTTAATAAATTTGGTGTATTGAAACGAGCAGACTATATCTCTACCGTGTCTGGCGGAGGCTATACTGGTGCGTATATTCAAGCGATGTTAAAAAATGAAGGAGATACTAAAAAGTTATTTGCTGAAAAAGACATCGACTATATGCGCTCAAGAGGAGAGTATATGGTGCCTGGTACTGGCTGGAGAAAGATGTGGAGTCAACTGCTTTTACTAATAGGTTTTATCATTAGTTTATTGATGAGTTGGATTAGTCCGATGATTGTAATTCTTCTTTTCTATGGAGCCTACCATATGATTAGTACGATCTTAAATATCAATAGTAGTCTAGGAGAAAGCATTTTGTCTAGCATGTATTTTTGGGGCTTTGTTATTATGATGGGGACCTTTACTTTGCACTTTTTTGGTAATGTCTGGAAAAATTTTGACCTCCATATTTCTGCATGGTTCAATCGAATAGAAGCGGCTCTTATCGGAATAGGTATTGCGGTTTTTCTAGCAATGCTTGTAGCGAATCTTAATGTCGAAAGTTTTAATTTTGATATCAATCCTTATCACTTTCTAGTTGCTTTAGGCCTAATTTTTTTAGGTTTTTTTACCAATCCAAATGCGACTAGTTTTCATCGTTATTATCGCAAACAATTGGCAGATGCTTTTTTACATCATGCCGATGGGTATAAAAATGTTGCCCTAAAAGATTTGTTTAATACCAAAAGTACGAAGGTGAATGATTACCTAGCACCTTATCCGATCATCAATACTTGTTTGAATTTGCAAGGAACAAATGATGACAAATTTAAAGGTGCTAAGGCGAATGATTACTTTATGTTGTCACCATTATTTTGTGGTTCAAAATTAACAGGCTATGTTTCTACTGCTGATACCCAAAACTATAAACAGATGACCTTGCCAGCTGCTGTTACGATTTCAGCAGCAGCGGTAAACCCTGGAATGGGAAATTATTCGAATAAACTATTGAGTATTTTTACAACTATCTTTAATGCACGACTAGGATTTTGGACATTAAATCCATTGCGTAAAGACAAGGTGAAACCATATATCTGGTGGCCTCAATATTTTTTCTACGAGTTGTTTTCAAAAATTGGAACAGACAACGATATGCTCAATATTTCGGATGGCGGTCATATCGAAAACTTAGGAGTGTATGAATTGCTCCGTCGAAACTGTAAATTGATTATTTCAGTAGATGCAGGTGCCGATCCTTCTTTTGATTTTGCTGATTTAGAAAACCTCACCGTTCGTGCAAGAAACGAATTAGGACTAGATATTCGTTTCCGTGAAGATCAAGTGCCAGAAGATATTATTCGTCCTCGGCCTTCTCATGGCTATTCCGAAAAACGTTTTGCGATCGCTGATGTTTACCAACTTTGGGAAGAAATAGAAATAGAATATGGCGATAACGATAAGCTGATCGTATTGATTAATTATGGTGTAATTGACGATGAAGAAGACCAAGAGCAAACAACGAAACGAATCATGGCGGCTGTTGAAAAAACGATTGAACAAGAAGTGGAGGAGGCCGAGACAGTAAAAGAAATAATGGAAGAATACATCGAATGGATCGTTGCCGAAAAAGTAGAACAACGAATGAAGGTGAGCACCTTAGTTTATGTCAAATCATCAGTTACTGCACCAGAAGGTAAACCATTTATTTTTGATAAAGATAGTTTGGAATACGGTACCTATAAATATAAAATTTATCATCCATCTTTTCCTCACGAACCAACTTCTGATCAGTTTTTCGATCCGATTCAGTGGGAGTCTTACTTTAAGCTAGGACAATTTATCGGGGCAGAGGTAGTAGGCGATGATGCATTAGATGCCTTCTACGAAAAAGAAGAAAATTTAAAACAAATCGCAATCGAAGAATTAATGGATCACTTCGATTATGGTGTGCCAATATTTGAAGATACCGACTCTGGATTTGAAACCTACAAACCCGACGAAAGTACACTGGAAACATTTAATCCCAAAGCGGGTACTACTGTTCCTGAAATGGGCGAGCCTACCGCCAAACCTAAAGCCATTAAAGATGAAACGGAAGAAGGAAAAGATGTAGATAAAGTAGCAGTAGGAGAAGAAGTACGTTACAAAATGTAGTAGAGCGAATTAAAATGTTTGAGTATAGATGGGACAAAAGGCGATTTATGCTGTAGTACTTGCTGCCGTAATTGCAGGAACGAATGGTTTGATGATTAAGTACATGACAAGCATGACGCCTACTGCTATTGCTTGGCTTCGAGCAACGATTCCAGCTACCTTGCTTACTATTTGGATGCTGAAAAATAAGATTCAATTTTTTAGAGGCAATTCCAAAAAAATGTTACTGGCATCGGGCATCAATGCTGCTCGAATGTATTTTTACCTCATTGCCTTTACCTTTACTTCTATTGGCAATGCCGTTATTATTTTTTACTCTTGGCCTATTTTTGTAGCGATACTAGGCGTCCTTTTCTTAAAAGAGAAAATGACCAAGTATCAAATTGCCTTATTATTTTTAGCCTTTCTTGGATTGATCATTGCCTATTCTCATAAGACCTTTAGTTTTGAAGATCGTGACTTTATAGGCATGTTAGCTGCACTTTTATCCGCAATAGGCTATGCGATTACTGTAATCATTTTTAAAACAGAAACGAATAACTATGATAGAAATGAAATCATTTTCTATCAAAATTTTGCAGGTGTATTAGTCTTTTTTCCCTTCTTTTTTATGAACGCAGCTACAGCAGAAATATCACATCTTGGTATGGGTATCGTCTATGGTATTCTGACAGGGATTGTGGTCTACAACTTATTTTTTTATGGACTTAAATACCTGAAAGCAGGTACCGCTTCATCACTTATGTACATGGAGGTTGTAAGTTCCATTATTTTAGGGATCCTTGTTTTAAACGAATCCTTCAATCTGACGATGATAATAGGTGGGAGCTTTATTGTACTTAGTAGTTTTTTACTCACTCGATCAAAGTAAATAATTTATCCTTTTAGACCTTTCAGGCCAACTCTAGTAAATTACAAATTTCTTTCTTAAAAAAATCTCAAAAAAAAGTTCTTGAATTAATTCATTGATAATCAATTGTTAACGGTGTTTGAAACTATATAGTAGTAGGTATAAACTTACTACTATGTATTGCATAGTACTGTATTTTTTTATACCTTTGAATTATGAAGTTGGAAAATACAAGGGCGCAAATGAGAAAAGGGGTATTAGAAATGTGCATCTTATCCATCATATCAGAACAGGAAGCATATCCATCAGATATCATTAAGAAGTTGAAAGAAGTAGAGTTGATAGTGGTAGAAGGCACATTATATCCCTTACTTACACGCTTAAAAAATGCTGGCTTATTACATTATAATTGGAAGGAGTCCACTTCAGGACCTCCCCGAAAGTACTATCACATTACAGAAGAGGGCAAAGCGTTTTTGACAGGATTGATGGGCACTTGGGAACAATTATTACATGCAGTAACACAGGCAACCAAAAATATAACGGATAAAAAAACGAAGTAAGGAATGAGTGAAAAATTATCGACTATAGATCGATAACTTATTATCTGACCATTCCTATATAATCCTTTTTTAGCGAAACGGAATAAAATAATTTACCAATGAAGAAGGTATTCAATATTAACTTAGGAGGCTACCCATTTACCATTGATGATGATGCATACGAACATCTCAATAGTTATCTGAAAACGATTCATAACCATTTCAAACAATCGGAAGGGTACGAAGAAATCACTTCGGATATCGAAGGGCGAATGGCAGAGCTTTTTGAAGAACGCTTAGAAGGGCGTACCATTATTACGATGAAAGATGTAAATGCGGCAATCTCAATAATGGGAACACCTGAAGATTTTGGTGCCGAGCCTATTGCTGAAGAAGTGAATAATGATACCGAAAAAATAAAAGAGACAAAAAAAGGCAAACGTTTATATCGAAATATGGATGATGAAGTAGTCTCTGGCGTTTGTTCAGGTATTGCCGCATACTTTGGCGTGAGCGATCCATTATGGATTCGCTTAGTCTTCATTATTTTAGTGGCGAGTTCTGTAGGTTTTATTATTCCGTTGTATCTTATTCTTTGGGCCGTGTTGCCAAAAGCAGAAACGGCTGCTGACCGATTAGCGATGCAAGGCAAACCAATCAATGTTTCTAACATTGCTAAAACAGTAGAGGAAGAAGTAGAACATATCTCTGGAAAAATTTCAGAGCTAAGCGAAGAATTTAAGTCAAAAAAAAAAGTTTTGGCGGAACTAAAGGAAAAAACGCCCTTTCCAAAGGGGTATCTTTCTTAGGTCGTATCTTTTCATACCTCATTCGGTTTGTAAATCTTATTTGGAAACCCATAATTTTATTTATAGCATTACTACTGATTATTGGTTTAGCTCTTACATGGGTTTCACTGATAATCAGTTTTGTCTTTGCCCTTCCATTAGCCAATTATATAGCTGTCGGTTCCAAGTGGGTTACGATATTAGGAGCTATTAGTCTTTTTATAAGCGTTGGCATCCCTCTTTTAGCACTTATCTTTTTCTGTATTCGTATCATTTTTGGTTATCGTATAGGGCGTTATATTAATGCAGGTATGTGGTCATTTTGGTTGGTAAATTTAATTACTTGTATCGTAGTTGGTGCAATGCTTGGTCGTCAATTTAATCAAGGTTCAAGAATTGATTCTGACGTTGATTTATCAGAAATCACTTCCGACACAATAAATATCTTTGTCGAAGAAGATCAATTTAGCGAAGCGATTACAATCGGAGATTTACGAATCAATGACGAATCATTAATCGTAAATAAAGTTAGATTGAATATCAAGAAAAGTAAAACGCCAGACTTTAAGTTAACTCAAAGAACACGCTCTAGAGGTAAGTCGCAACAAGAAGCTTCTCAACTCGCAAAAACGGTTAATTATGACTACAAGATCGAATCGAATACACTAAATTTTCCTGCGAATTTTATGTTGTTGAAAGGTGAAAAATGGAGAGGACAAAATGTAGAGTTTATCTTAGAAGTGCCTGAAGGAAAAACAATTAAACTTAATAAGCATGCCTCTTACAGTCTTAATAATTTTGATTATGCTGAAAACAACCGCACACCTTGGCGATACAACGAAAACCAATGGCAAATGGGAAGCGAAGGTATGACTTGCCTTGACTGTCCTAAGCCTACAGACTTAGATGCTTTTTATGACTTCAGCGATTTTGAAAATCTAAGTATTGATGGAAAAATGAAAGTGTATGTTGATAGAGGAGACTATAAAATTCGCTTATCTGGAAAAGATCGTTACAAAGATAAAGTCGATTTTTTCAAAGTTGGTAAAACTTTAAATGTAACAACTGAATTAGATCATTCTAGAGATATTAGCCTCTATGTTACGATGCCTTCTTTAAAAGGATTTACGAGTGATGAGACCGAAGATATCCGAATAAGAGGCTTTAAAGAAAAAACGATGTCGATTAGAAATGAAGGTCGCCAAGATATAAAAGCCCATATCGAAGTAGATTCTTTGTTGCTAAGTCTTCGTGGATCGCAGGAAGTAGATGTTAAAGGAGTAGGAAAATACCTAAGAGCGGATTTGAAAAAAGGAGCTGATCTGGATGCCGAACATTTTGAAGTACAACACGCAAAAATTGTAGCAGAAAGAAGAAGCAACATCAATGTTGCTGTTACCGAAACACTTCAACAGACTTTAGACGAAGATGCAAAAATTTCAGTCGATGGCGATCCTGTAATTATAGAAAATTAATTTTTTCAGACGAATTTAAAAGGGATTCAAAAATGAAAAAAGCGATTAAATATTCAGCAGCACTAATTCTATTTTTGGTTGTAGGCTTTGTATGTTTCCTTATTTATGAAACCCAAGATCAAATAAATGCAACAAATGAAAATATCGAAGCCATTTTAGAAAAGTTTCATAATGAAGAAAGACTAGCTGGCTTTGCCGTTTCTGTTTTTTCAAAAGATTCAATCATCTACATGAACGGATTTGGGCATTCAAACAAACATAAAAACGTACCTTACACAATAAATACGCAGCAGTATATTGCTTCCATTTCAAAAACGACTATTGGAATAGCAGTAATGAAAGCCAAAGAATTGGACTTACTAAATTTAGACGATCCCATTAACAAATACTTACCATTTGAAGTAGTCAACCCTAATCATACAAATGTAGATATTACAATAAGACATTTGGCCACACATACTTCTTCTTTAGATTATAATGAACAAGTAGTAGAATCTCTTTATGTGAAAGAAATAGATAAGGATAAATCTCTAGCATCGTTCATGAAAAATTATTTTGATCAAAAACTACATGGTGATGTAATGTTTACATCTGATCAACCAGGGACAAATTATAATTATTCCAACATAGGATCAGGTTTGGTTGCATATATCATTGAAGTGGTGTCTGGCATGACTTATTCAGATTTTACACAGAAATATATATTCGAACCACTTAATTTACACAACACCTTTTGGTTTCAGTCAGTAGCAGATAGTTTACAATATTCTAAGTACTATGAAGTTGCTAACGATTCTATTAAAGAAGTCCATACAGAGGGAGTAAAACTATATCCTTGTAGAGATTTAATAACAGACATCAAAGATTTAACAACCTACTGCCAATCTATTATCGCAAAAGATCCTAAAGTTTTAACGAAGAGTTCTTATGATGAATTATTAAAACCACAATTATCCAATTCTGTTACAAATCAAGGTGAAGATAATAGTGGACTATTCATTCAAATAGATAGAAACCAATATGGAATTATGTACCAACTTAAAGGGCATACTGGGGCAGATAATTGTATTAATAGTATAATGCTTTTTGACCCAGTTACCGAATTGGGCTATATTTTTGTGGGCAATACAGGTCAGACCCCAAAAAGCAAAGTTAATCACATTCTAATTTATAGAGCATTGGTTAGTTTAGGAGATCATTATATTCTTGAAAATCCCAAACGAACTAAAATAGGAAATGCTACGTTTAAATTTTATAATTATTATAGCAGAGTTAGCGCATTTTTCTAGAAAATATCAGTATCGTATATTCGCATTTGGTAGCTTTTGTTGCCAAATGTTTAAAACTATTGTTTGATTTTAGGTACTTTGAACGTTTGACAATCCGAAAACCACTTTGGTTTCAGTATACAAATCCAGCCATTAATTTCTTTCTTGTTTTTCTACTAATAATAATTGTTTATTATAGGCTTCAATTCTGGCATTAGCATGATTATCTACTAATAAAATAACTACCATCATCGCAATGGTTGTGGTGCTAATTGCTCGCCAAATGGGTTTGTCAATAAAAATAATTAACAACGCAGCAACTATAATAATGAGTGGAATGATTTTGAAAACTATGGTGCTATACTCTCCCATAGATTTTTCGGTTCGGATTATTTCCGATTTTACAAAAGCGGAGGCATCACTATTGTAAGCTATTGTAAAGCTAGTAACTCTTGATTTATTGGTGAAAAATATTCCAATCCCTACAGCCAAAAGTAAAATGCCTGCGACTAAGGTCGGGTATATGAATGCCTTAGCGAGTTCGGTTTTTCCCATTTGCCAAAACCCTATACTTGCCAACACAAATAGAACTCCGAAAAAGATGAAAAATTGTGATGAAAAAACTTCGGCTTTTGCCCATTCAGTGGCTGTTTTTAATATTTCCATATCTTTAGGTTTATAGATTTTATTTGGAATTTATTCCTTATCCTGTTGTTGATTATTTTTTATAGTACTAGGGCTGTAACCAAACGCTTTTTTAAATGCAAATGAAAAATGCGAGAGGTTCTCAAAACCTACTGAATGATATACGTCAGTGATCTTCTGGTTTTCAGCCGTGATTTTATGATGCGCTAGGTTCAATCTTTTTTCAGTGAGCCATTTTCCAGGTGTATTCTTAAATGTTTTTTTAAAATCTGATTTAAATGTTGTTAGACTTCTACCTGTCAAAAAAGCGAATCTTTCCAACGGAAGATTATACATAAAATGTTCTTCCATATATTTTTCAAGGTCTATTTTTCCCACCTCGTTAAATGTGCCTAAAATGGAGCTTACTCTTTTATCTACGGCATCAATGATGGTTAGTATTTCTTGTGTTTTAATAGCAACGATGTCATCGGGAAGTTCATCTTGCATTTCAAAGTAAGGCAATAGAGAACCAAAAAAACTATCCAATAATGGATGCGACTTTATAGGTCTTTGTTTCGAAATATTTTCTGTCCAAGTTTCTAATATGGTATGGTTTAGATAAAATTCCCGTAATTGCTGTTCTGGAAGAAGCATCGACATGCATTTGAATGGTTTTCCGTCAATAGGTGTTTTTACGCTTCGAGATAACTGATTTTTGGGTACCAAAATAGTATCACCTGCAACAAAAGTCAAGGTGTTTTTTCCATAAGATAAGGTTAGTTTACCCGAAAAAATATAAGCTACAACATGCTGTGGGAAAATATTTTCCCAAGTAAATTGTTTGTCTATCGTGCTGGTCAAAAAAACCTTGCCTTTATCTATCGTGTTTGGAAGTTTCATTTAACAAAAATATTAATAATTATTGAGCAGCTCCTATATACATTCCGTTATAATTAATAGGAGGCGGCAAAAAATCCTACTAATTATTTGCTTAAAATCGAATTTTTGTGCCTGTCAGCCCTGCTCGCTTTCGCAATACATCAATAACTGTTTCATCGTGGCGTGGTTCAAATTCGAATGCTTGACCGTTGATCGTTGTTTTCATTAATATTCTATCTTTGAATGTTTTTTAACTTATAACTGAAATTTTTGCCCTGTTTGATTTTCTGAAATCGTCCATAATTTTTCCATGATTGTTTTGTCTTGAACAAAAGGTTCCAACTTACATTCGCCAACTGGCCCCGTCCAATACATTCTTCCAGTAGGACCATAATAAGCCTTCTGATCTAGTCCATCTTCTGTGGCACACATCACTTCAGGGTATGCCCCTTTTTCAGCCGATTGAACGATGGGTAATGATGACATGATCGACCACATAACCCTAGTGATTAAAGGAGAATCTTTTCTGATCAATGATGTTTTAGAAGCACCTGGATGACATACATAAGCCTTTACTTCTTTATTGGTTCTTTTTATCCGATTTTGTAATTCGTAGGCAAACATCATCTGAGCCAATTTACTATGGCAATAGGTATTATTAGGATGGTAGTTTTTGTCGAAGTTCATGTCTTCAAACTGTATGGTTTTCAATCCCATTTTATACCCTTCACTTGCAACCACTACGATTCTTCCTTTCGATTGAGCCACTTTATCAAATAGGAGATTGACTAATAAAAAATGTCCGTAATGATTAATCCCCAAATTACGTTCAAAACCATCTGAGGTGAAATTCTGTTTTGCTATTTGTGCTACAGCGGCATTACATATCAAGGCATCAATATTAGGTATCTTTTCATTTACCTCTTTTCCAGCATTGCGTACAGAAGAAAGCTCTGCCAAATCCATTTTGATGAAGGAAACTTTAGCATCTGACCCAAATTGTCCTTTAAGGTCATCGATTGCTTTATTCGATTTTTTTTCATTTCGGTTAAGCATAACAACTTGAGCCCCTTTATTTAGTAAAATTTTGCTAGCTTCAAAACCTGCTCCTGTGTTTGCTCCTGTTATTACATAGGTTTTACCATTTAAATTTCCTATTCTTTCTGGAGTCCACCCTTGTTTGCCAAATTTATTTTTTTCCATTTCTATTTAATTTTACTTTTTGTCTGTAAATTGAATTGTTTTCATATTACTAACTGTCCATATTAACATGGGCATCGTTCATCATTTATTTAGCCCAGTAGTCCTTGTTCGACTTTAGGATTGCATGGTTGGGATTTATTTTTTGCTGTGGTAAGAGTAGAGTAGGATGCGTGTCTTTTCGGTTCTTAGTCTCATAATTATCTTTTTTTAGTCCTTGCTAAATCAAATAAGCTTCGATTAATTTTGTGTAAAGATATTGTGAAATTAAGAAATTAACTTTGTTTAAAGGTCGATATTTGTTTGTTTAAAAGTTGGGACGTTTTTTTTTGATTTGGAAGGTTTGGCTGTTTTATCTACTGATATTGGGGTTTGGAGCTAATTGTTTGAAAAAACATTTTGTGTTCAGCATATAACAACATTACGGCTAAGAAGTATATCACTACAAAAAGAAAATTTAATGGTATCTTTAGCAAGAAGCTAAAAGCTAGAAAAGCAAGTACCTTATCCACGAATGTCATTAACTTAAGAGTTTGGCAATCCGATTTTTTTTTGGTGAAAAACCATTTTGATTTCAGAATACTATCAATGAATCTATTCATTGAACCCCTCATAGTCATGTTACTTTCCAGCTATCTTACCCCAACCATTTTTATGGCATTAAAAAAGGCATTCAATTTTTGTCTGTCTACTTTTTTATTTGTTTGTACACCACTACAAAGGTCAACACCGAAAGGTTGAACTTGATCGATTGCTTGAGCGATATTCGATGCATTCAAACCACCAGCAAGATAAACGGGTACATCAACAGCTTGAACAATTCTTTTACTAATGGTCCAATTGTGTACTTTACCTGTTCCACCCAATTGTTTGATTGCTAAATTGGGATTTCCAGAATCAAGTAAAAGGGCATCGACATAAGGAGCCATATTTACAGCTTCTTCAATCGTCCATTCATCTAAAACATGGATAACAGGAATAATCTTAATGTCAGGAAGTACATTTTTTAAATCTATTGTAGTACCTAGAGAAATACGGTCTACAATTTGAATACAAGTAGTCTTCGTTTTTTTATGGTGAGCAACAATATCTTCAACAGTAGTTTCGGAAGTCAACAAGAATGACTCAATATGAGAAGGGATGGAAGTAGCAATAGTTGCAATTTGTTCATCCGAAATAATACCAGGACCGCTTGGCATATGGCCGACTAAACCTATAGCTGTAGCACCATGTTGGATAACTAAGTTAGCCTCCTCTGTTGTTTGTATACAACAAATTTTTACTTTCATGTGTAGTGTTTTCTATATAGTTAGCTTTAGTCTAAGATTGCCACTTAAAGCTAAAACCAAATGTCTGCTTTTAATAAGTACCTAACTTAGAGGTCTAGAAAATACTAAACAACTGCTTAGGTAGATGAATCTAAGTTTTCTAAGTATGATGTTTTAAAAGGGGTTGCTCCTAGGGTGTGTGTTAAAATGCTTTTTTATAGATTATAAAAATACTTACATTTGTAGTAAGAACGCATTATTTAAAAATTTGTAACAATGGAGAACAAGAGGACAAACGAATTTAAGAAAAAAATTGCAGAAGCGCTAAAGACAAACGATTTTTTTAAAAATTTAAATGACCCAGAGCTTGAAGAATTGTCTGGTATTGCTAGAATCAAAGAATATCAAAAAGGTGAAGTTGTCTTTTCTGAAGCTCAACAATCGCATTATTTATTTTTAGTGGATAAAGGTTCTTTTATTTTACAGCTAAAGAGTAGCGACTATAAAGTATTCGAAAAAGGAGAATTGTTTGGAGAAATAGGTATCATCAATAATGCTGTTCGTTCGGGGACCGTTCGAGCTCGTGAGCACTCAACAACCATAGAGTTTTGTGGAAATCAGTTATTTCAAGAAGAATTTATTAATCCTGCTTTGGCACTAAAAATAACACGAGCACTAGCTAAAAAAATTACCAATTACCTCAAAACTAGGGAGCAAGTTTCTACTGCCGAAATGATTGAACATGGCGAAGACGAATTTATAGAATTCAAATCTTCTATTCGGTATAATGTCAAAGCGCAACGCAATGATAAAGCAATAGAAATGGCATCCATCAAAACAATAGCTGCCTTTCTCAACTCTAGTGGAGGTACTTTGCTTATTGGTGTCAAAGATGACGGAACAATTCTTGGTGTTGAACAAGATGGTTTTGCAAACGAAGATAAATATTTACTTCATTTGACCAATCTTATCAAAGATAGAATAGGACCACTTTTTATCGAATTTGTTCACTTCGATTTTGTTGGTCAAGATGGCAAATCTTTCCTACGTGTAGACTGCGAACCTGCTACCACGCCTGCGTATGTAAAAGACGGCGAAGACGATCACTTCTATATTCGTACTGGTCCAGCCACAACCAATCTACGTCTCAGCAAAGTCTACGATTATATCCTCAAACGTTTTGTGATGGTTAACTAACTTTCAAAAAAAACAAGTTATATGGAACTAAGGAAAGCCTTTTGAGGTTATTCCATCATTCCACATTTAAAGATAAACGTCATGTAATTTTGTACATACATACCAACCTTTTATAACACCTATCGGTTCTCGATAGGTAAATTATCTTTTTTATAAAAAAATAAATCATGAGTTTATCACGAAAGTACGGGCGTACTTTTCACTATCCCTTTTCGCCTGGTACTACGAGTGACGACCGCATCAATCATAGTTATTGGGATGATGTTAGTCAGATCAAAGAAGTAGTACATACCGAAAAGCTAGATGGTGAAAATACTTGTCTCAATCAATACGGCGTATTTGCACGATCGCATGCAGCACCTACCCGCCACCCTTGGGCTAATTACCTCAAGGAACGATGGGAGTTGTTAAAAAACGACTTAGGTGATTTAGAAATATTCGGAGAAAACCTTTACGCCATTCACTCCATACAGTATACCAATATCGAACAGCATTTTTATGTATTCGGTATTCGAGAGTTTGACAAATGGTTATCTTGGGACGAAGTAAAATTTTATGCAGCAATGCTCGATTTTCCAACCGTGCCCGAACTAGCTTTTGTCGAACCATTAGATCAAGAAAATTTTGAGGAAGAAACCTTAAGTATTGTACAACGAGTTAGCACCTTTCAATCTATTGATCCATTTGAACAAAAAGAATGTTCAATGGAAGGCATTGTTTCTCGAAATGCAGCAGCATACACTGTCGAAGATTTTAAGAAAAATGTATTCAAATACGTCCGAAAAGATCATGTCAAAACAGATGAACATTGGACAAGGAATTGGAAACGGGCGGCACTAACCTGGGAAAAATCATGTGGCAAATAAATGAACAACTAGACTGGGAATCTCTTCAAAATAGATTTGGATGGATTCAAGATATGGAAGGTGTTCCTCAAGATAAAATTTATCATGAGGAAGGTGATGTTGCTGTACATACAGAAATGGTGTTGAATGCTTTATTAGGTTTAGAAGAATTTCAGGCATTATCAGAGCAAGAACAACAGGTCTTGATCGCAGCAGCTTTATTGCATGATGTTGAAAAACGTTCTACAACAGTAATCGAAGAAGACGGTCGAATTTCATCAAAAGGGCATGCTCGAAAAGGAGAATATACCGCACGTTCTATTTTGTATGAAAATTTAGCTACACCATTTTACATCAAAGAAGCCATTGCCAAATTAGTCCGTCACCATGGCTTACCAATTTGGATTTTAGAGAAACCTGATCCACAGAAGGCATTGTTGAAAGCAAGTTTGGAGGTGGATACTAAACTCCTTACGATATTGGCTAAAGCCGATATACTTGGTCGAATTTGTGCAGACCAAAAAGAACAATTGTATCGGGTAGCATTATTTGAAGAATTTTGTAAGGAACATGACTGCTTCGGAAAGGCTAGAACTTTTCCATCAGATATGGCACGTTTTGTTTATTTTCAAAAAACAGATAGTTCCCCCGATTATGTTCCTTTTGAAAAGGACATCTTTGAAGTAGTAATCATGTCTGCTATTCCAGGTTCTGGCAAAGACACCTACATCAAAACGCACTACAAGGATTGGCCCGTTGTTTCCTTAGATGATATTCGACGAAAGTGGAAGATTAGCCCAACAGATAAAAAGGCGAATGGGAGAGTAGTTCAAGAAGCAAAAGAACAGGCTAGAGTTTTTCTTCGAGCTAAAAAATCGTTCATTTGGAATGCTACAAATATTACTCGTACCATGCGTCAACAACTGATTGACTTATTTTATACCTACAAGGCAAAAGTGAGAATCGTTTACATCGAAGTACCGTACAAGCAATTATTAATTCAAAATCAAAACAGAAATTATCCCGTTCCTGTAAAGGTCTTGAATAAAATGATTACCAAATTAGAAATCCCTGCTCATTGGGAAGCTCCCATTGTTGAGTATAGGTACACAGATTAAGCAGATAATAAAGCGGATTTATACGGATTCTTTATGCTTATGTATGAACAATCCGTATATATCTGTTATACATTCTGTTCAAACCTGTGTTATTAATAAACAGCTTCCTTATATTGTAAGGAATGCTTACCTTTGCACGTCAATTCAGATAAATTGAAATAATGAGTATACTTAAAGAAATAGAGAAGCGTAAAACCTTTGGAATTATCAGTCACCCAGATGCGGGGAAAACGACATTAACCGAAAAGTTACTCCTTTTTGGTGGTGCGATACAGGTAGCTGGGGCGGTAAAGTCGAACAAGATTAAGCGAAGTGCTACATCTGATTTTATGGAAATAGAACGACAGCGTGGTATCTCCGTAGCAACTTCTGTAATGGCTTTCGAATATCGGGGGATGAAAATCAATATTTTGGATACGCCTGGTCACCAAGATTTTGCAGAAGATACCTACCGTACCCTTACAGCAGTAGATAGCGTAATCGTGGTAATTGATGTGGCGAAAGGGGTGGAGATTCAGACAGAAAAACTGGTAAGTGTTTGTCGAATGCGGAATACGCCGATTATTGTTTTTATCAATAAGTTGGATCGTGAAGGAAAAGATGGATTCGATCTGATAGACGAAGTGGAACAAAAATTAGGTATAAAAGTACGTCCATTGAGTTGGCCTATCGGAATGGGACAGCGTTTTAAAGGAGTATACAATTTGTACGAAAAAAAGATATGTTTATTTAACCCACATGGAAAACAAACAGAAGAAGACACAATAGAAATTAGCGATTTATCGGATGAACGCCTAGATGAATTGGTTGGCGAAGCTGCTGCAAATGAGTTGCGAGAAGAAGTTAATTTGATCGAAGAGGTTTATGATACCTTTGATCCAGAAGTATATAAAAAAGGAGAAATTTCTCCTGTCTTTTTTGGCTCGGCTTTGAATAATTTTGGAGTGAAAGAAATGCTTGATTGTTTTGTGGAGATTGCACCAAATCCATTGCCACGTATTACAGAAGAACGTATCGTCGATCCAGAAGAAGATAAGTTTGCTGGCTTTGTGTTTAAAATCCATGCAAATATGGATCCGAAGCACCGAGACCGTATAGCTTTCTTACGAGTCTGTTCAGGAAAGTTTGAACGAAATACCAATTACTTGCATGTTCGTCAAAACCGTAAAATGAAGTTCTCTAATCCAACTGCATTTATGGCTTCCAAAAAATCAGTTATTGATGAAGCTTACCCAGGAGATATTGTGGGTTTGTATGATTCAGGAAACTTTAAAATTGGTGATACGGTTACAGCAGGAGAAATTTTGCATTTTAAAGGTATACCAAGTTTTTCACCAGAACAATTCCGATATGTTACCAATGCTGACCCGATGAAATCGAAGCAGTTAGCCAAAGGTTTGGAACAACTCATGGACGAAGGGGTAGCACAGTTATTTACCAAAGAATTAAACAATCGAAAAATTATTGGAACAGTTGGAGCCTTACAATTTGAAGTGATCCAATATCGGTTGAAAAATGAGTATGGTGCGTCGTGTACGTATGAACACCTAAATTTGCACAAAGCTTGTTGGGTAAGTTGTGATGATCCTGAAGAACTAAAAGCTTTTCGTACTCGTCGAAAAAGAGATTTAGCTTTAGACAAATATGGTCAACTTGTTTTCTTAGCAGAGTCTGCTTGGGCAATGAAAATGGTGCAAGATAATTTCCCTAAAATTCAATTGCACTTTAAGTCAGAGTTTTAAGCAATTAAAATGTAAATGAAAGTTAAAATGAACATGGAGTAGAAGGTAGAATAGGTAGAAGATAAAGTTGTCTTAATATTAAGTAACGGGTAAAAAATAAGTTCCGCATTTTGGCTATAGAATTTTTGAGTTTAGATAAGGAGAAAAACGCAGTGATAGCCCAGCTATCACGAGTATTTTCGACGAAATATTAACTCTAAAATACCAGCCACAAATCGGGAAGTTATTATTTGACCGTTACTAAGGATGTTTCTTTAAAGAAAGGACTGTCGGAAAATGCAATTGACAAATAGATGAAAATAACTAAATTTTGTAAACAGTATTATAAAGTAGACGTATTAAGTAGCGGGAAGCTTGGACAAATACTAAAGCGTAGGCTTGATTCGATGAATCAAAGAGCGATTAAAGTTTATTTGTTCTAGCGTTTTTTTTTCTTTTTTTTGGCGATGAAAAAAAAGAAAGCCTAGCCGGCTTGAGGCGGATACCAAGAGTTTTAAAACGAATACTAATATTTATAATTGAAAATGGATTGATGCGTTTAGTATAGAAGGAAAAATTTACCCCTTAGAACAGAACGATTTTTCAAGAAAACACGTATAAAGTAAAACACAATCATAAAAAATAGAAATTATGTCTAAACAAGACGATAAATTTAAGCAGTTAGTCTCCCATTGTAAGGAGTACGGTTTTATTTTTCAATCAAGTGAAATATATGATGGATTGAGTGCCGCTTACGATTATGGTCCTTATGGTGTCGAACTAAAAAATAATATCAAATCGTACTGGTGGAAATCAATGGTATTGATGCACCAAAATATTGTAGGTTTAGATGCTGCCATTTTTATGGAACCTCGTACCTGGAAAGCTTCTGGTCACGTTGATGCGTTTAATGATCCGATGATTGATAATAAGGATTCTAAAAAACGTTACCGTGCTGATGTATTGGTCGAGAACTATATAGATAAAATTGAAGGAAAAATCAATAAAGAGATCACGAAAGCTAAAAAGCGTTTTGGTGATGCCTTCAATGAAGAAGAGTTTCGCTCGACCAATCAACGGGTGTTGAATAATCAGGAAAAGATGGATACCATTGCAAAGCGTTTGGCTAATGGTATGCGTGATAACAATCTTGCTGATGTAAAAGCATTGATCGAAGAATTAGAAATTGCTTGCCCAGTAAGTGGTTCTCGAAATTGGACAGAAGTGCGTCAATTTAATTTGATGTTTTCTACGCAGTTGGGTAATATTTCGGGCGAGGCAGGTAAGCTTTATCTTCGCCCAGAAACGGCGCAAGGTATTTTTGTCAATTTTTTGAATGTACAAAAAAGCACACGCCAAAAAATTCCGTTTGGTATTGCACAGATTGGTAAGGCATTCAGAAACGAGATTGTTGCCCGACAGTTTATTTTCCGTATGCGTGAGTTTGAACAAATGGAAATGCAATTTTTTGTTCAGCCTGGTGAAGAAATGAAATGGTACAAGTACTGGAAAGATGCTCGTATGAAATGGCACCAAGCAATTGGTACACCTGCGGACAAGCTTCGTTTCCACGACCACGATAATTTAGCGCATTATGCGAATGCAGCAGTTGACATTCAATTTGATTTTCCTTTTGGTTTCAAAGAATTAGAAGGTATTCACTCTCGTACCGATTTTGACTTGACGCAACACCAAGAACTTTCTGGTAGAAAACTTCAATACTTCGATCCAGAGCGAGAAGAAAGTTATGTGCCTTATGTAGTGGAAACATCTATTGGTTGCGACCGAATGTTCTTGGCTGTTATGAGTCAAGCATTACAGGAAGAAGTAGTACCTGATGCAAAAGGAAATGATTCGACCAGAACAGTTCTAAAGATTCATCCAGCTTTAGCACCAGTGAAGTGTACTGTTCTACCATTAGTTAAAAACAAAGAGGTATTGACGACTAAAGCTAAAGAAATATTTAATCAATTAAAGTTCTCCTTCAATTGTCAGTATGATGAGAAAGATGCGATTGGTCGTCGTTACCGTCGTCAAGATGCAATTGGTACACCGTATTGTATTACGGTTGACTTTGATACCTTAGAAGATAATACCGTTACGATTAGAGATAGAGATACCTTGAAACAGGAGCGTATTTCGATTTCTGAAATAGAAAATATTGTAAAAGAGAAGATAGATATGAAGCAATTGTTTCACGAAACAGAAACGGTAGCTTAATCAAATCGAAAGTAGAAAAAGAAAACCCGCTTGGAGCAATCCAAGCGGGTTTTCTTTTTCTATCATTACAGTAAATAAAATTCTAAGTTGTTTTTGCACGCTCAATTTTATTAAGCAGTAAAGCTGCTTTCATCATAAAGTCTTCACGGTGTTGCATAAATTCTTCATGTACAACTAAAAGACGAACAGCATCTTCAGCAGCTGTTTTCGGTCTGATTTGTTTTGCAGCGATAGGGTGCAAACGATAATCAAGGTTATTAGACGAAACATAAGAACCATCAAAACGATAATTGGTAATGACGGACAACTTATTTAGAGAAAATAAGTAGTTTGTTTCTTGAGTGATATCCTTCTGAATGTCATTGATATGAATTCGTCTAAAGTCGACACCCATTTTTTCACACAAGAAAATATCACGTTTACCATCAAATGTTACTAAATCACGGATATCGTATTTGCGAATATTTTTGTTGAAAAAATTACTTAAGTAACGTTTTGTGCCTCCGACTCTGTAGTAGAGATCTCCAAGTGGACGTTCGTCTAAGCGAAACTCTGGGTCATACTTGTTTTTTCTCATACTTCTCAGATTTACGACTTCTCTTACACGTTCTGTCGTATTTCCAAGGTCATCGATTTTTGAGTATACATTGACGATATCAACGTCAACATTATTTGGGGTACTTTCAAGAAAAATTCGTCTGGTTCTTGGTTCATAAACAAGTAGAGAAGCCTCACTGATCACATAAAAATTAGGAGGACCACCATAGATGTTACCGTACTTGAGTTCCAGAAAAGCAATGTTGTTATTCACGACCTGACATTAATAGTTGAAAAAAAGGGTTTTACTATATTTTGGCTTTTAAGCCTACTAATTCTATTTTTTGACGTATTCAAAGGGCAAAGGTATCAAACTTAATAGCAATCTGTAACTATTGTGTTTGATTTTTTTATAAAAAAATGATTCATTACATCCTCATCTTCGATCAAATATCCAATAATATCGCCATTTTTTCAAAATACAGCGCGTAAAATAATAAAAATCAGCGATTAAAAGATAATATGTATCTGTATATCTCTAATTGGTAGACCAATTATGATGATTAACAAGGATTAGTCAATTAAAAATCGACCGTTTTCGTATATTTTTTCATCATCTGCATATATTTCGCCACCATTTTTCATGTTTCCAATCATATCCCAATGGATAGAAGATTCGTTTTTTCCGCCCGTTTGAAGATACGATTGTCCGATTGCCATATGAATCGTACCGCCAATCTTTTCATCAAAAAGTATATTCTTAGTAAAGGTATTGATATTATAATTGGTACCGATAGCTGCTTCACCAAATCTTCGTGTTCCTTTGATTTTGAAGATCTTATTGAGAAAGTCTTGTCCTCTTTTGGCTTCCCATTTTTCTATATACCCATTTTTGACCCATAATGTTACACCTTCCACTTCTTGTCCCATATAAACTGCAGGAAAAGAAAAGTTGACCACCCCATTTACTGAGTTTTCAACAGGTGAAGTATATACTTCGCCAGATGGCATATTGGTTTGACCATCAGAGTTGATCCAAGTACGTTTTTTGGTTGAGAAAGAAATATCGATACCATCTCCTTTATATTGTACTTTATTTCTAGAGTTTAAGAGGTCTACAATTTTTTGCTGCGACTTTCTAACATCTAACCACTTTTGAATCGGATTTTTCGAAAACAAATTGCAAGCACCATAAACAAATTGCTCATATTCTTCGAGAGACATTCCTGCATTTTGAGCTGCCGCTAGAGTCGGGTACTGGCAAAGGTTTCGTTTGAGGTCTCGTGTAGCTGTTCGTTTAAAATACGTTTTGGAAATACTACTTTGAGCCTGCGACGCTATTTTTACTTTAGAAGCGTCAAGGCCATTTTGTCCTTTTAGGTTGAACGGTGCACGTATGTATAAGTAGGCATCAAATTCCTCCATTGCTTTTTTATAAAGAGGAGATATTTGCTTTAATTGTTTTTTGCCTGCTTCTGTGTAAAATATTCGTTCTTTCTCTCTAAAACTCAGATCGGTTTCTACTAGAAGAGCTCCTGCTTTGAGTGCTTCACGATAGACCTCTCTTACTAGTGGCTCTGCCAATGTTGTTGTTTTGACAAATAGCCGATCACCTTTTTTGATTTCAAGGCAATAGCGCACTAACAATTCGGCGTATTTAGAAAGTATACTTTTCATTTGTTTAAAATTTACTTTAAGTCCAAAAAGCAACCCAATCTGCTAAGCGTAGTTTGCAACTACGCTTGACTATTTCGCTGTTTCTAACAGCACCTTTAGCACGATGCTAAAAGAATGATTCGTTTTAATCATTCCTTTGTGTGCCTGCCTGTCGCAGACAGGTTTAAGGCTTAATCATGGACGTTTCATTTGTTTAAAATTTTTGTCTTACCAGTGCTTTGGACGATATGGGTAACGGACTTCGTACAAACCTCTAACCAAATTTGTCAATTCTGTTCTAAGACCATCCATGTTCTCTTTGTTTAGGGCAGAAACAAAAACATTATCATGCTCATATTCATTTTTTAAGCGACTTTTTAAGTCTTGCTCTATTTCTGCTTTTGTTTCATCGTCTAAGTACTTATCAAAGTAGCGTTCACGATAAAGGTCAATTTTGTTAAACACAAAAATGGTCGGCTTTTCTATAGCGTCTAAATCTTTAAGTGTTTTGTTGACCGTTTTTATTTGATCCTCATATTGTGGATGCGCAATATCGACAACATGTACCAGCAAATCACTTTCACGAACTTCATCGAGTGTAGATTTAAAACTTTCGACTAAGTGATGCGGTAGTTTTCGAATGAAACCAACCGTATCAGATAAGAGAAAAGGCATTGCATCGAATACTACTTTACGTACAGTTGTGTCAAGAGTTGCAAATAGTTTGTCTTCTGCAAAAACTTCTGACTTACTGATGATATTCATCAAAGTCGATTTTCCAACATTGGTATAACCAACTAAGGCTACTCTGATGAGCTCGCCTCTATTTTTTCGACGTGTTCTATTTTGTAAGTCAATTTTATCTAACTTCTTTTTGAGTAAAGAAATTTTATCACGAATAATACGTCTATCCGTCTCGATTTCTGTTTCTCCAGGTCCTCTCATCCCGATACCACCACGCTGACGTTCAAGGTGCGTCCACAGACCACGAAGTCGAGGAAGCATATATTGCATTTGAGCCAATTCTACTTGTGTTTTTGCTTGAGCCGTTTGTGCCCTACTAGCAAAAATATCAAGTATTAAGCTACTTCGGTCAATAATTTTGACTTTCAGAATTTCTTCAATGATACTTACCTGTTTACCTGTAAGATCGTCATCAAAGATGGCAAGGTTAATATCTTCGTGTGATTCGATGTATTCTCTGATTTCTTCCATCTTACCAGAACCAACAAAGGTACGTCTATCAGGATGTTGAAGTTTTTGAGTAAAACGTTTTACTGTTTTTGCTCCAGCAGTTGCTGCCAAAAACTCTAGTTCATCCAAATATTCTGCAACGCTTTCTTCAGATTGCGTACTTGTAATGACACCGATAATAACGGCACTTTCAATTTTCTTTTTTAGGCCTTTTTTTTCTTTTTCGCCTAAGTTCCATTCATTATTATTCATAAGTGTATTTTCTCGTTTTTATTTTCTGACTACCCAATCGGCAGGATTGAGCCGAACTTTATCATGCCACACCTCGAAATGTACTTCAGACTTTCCTGTTTTTTGATCGACACTCACTTTCCCAATCCGTTCATCCTTTTTGATCGTATCGCCACGTTTGACCAATACTTCATCAAGGTTGGAATATACGGTATAATAATTACCGTGTTGAATAATGAGCATATTATTATAGCCAGGTATAAATTGAGTGCCGACAACTTTGCCATCGAATACAGCAAAAACATCAGCATGTGGATCAGTCAAAATATCAACGCCATTATTTTTAATTTCAATTTTTCTGAGTGTTGGATGAGCTTGTTTTCCAAAGCGTTTGGAGATAAATCCTTTGCGTACAGGCCAAGGCAAACGTCCTCTGTTACTTTTAAAATCACCTGTTAGCTTTACAGAAGCTTTTGAAGATGGTGTACTTGTTAAAGAGGAAGAATTTCGAGCTCTTCTTTTTTTGATGGCGACCTCAGAACGAATGACATCTTCAATGGCATCATTCAATTTTCGGTGTTTTTTTTCTTGCGAGCGTAGTTCTCGCTTTAAACGTTTTTCATCTTTTCGTAGCGCTTTTAAAGATTTGTTCCGTTCGTCAAGTTCGGTATTGAGTTTTTTATATTGTTTTTCTTCGTCTTCCAACAAGCTTGTTCTTTTAGCTTGCCGAGTTTCTAGTGTATAAATTTTAGCGCTTAATATTTCTTGAGTGTCAAGAATAAGTTTCGCTTGTTTTTTTCGGTATTTGTCGTACTGTCTGATATAGAGCCACCGACTAATGGCTTGATTGAAACTCGTTGCAGAAAAGATAAAGAGTAGGGTAGTGTTATTGACTTTATGCCTATAGGCTTTGCGCACCATTTCTGCGTAATCTTTTTTTAGGCGCTTGATATCTTCTTTGAGAGAGTAGACCACTTCGCTTGTTCTAGCGATTGTCTGATCGGTATGATTAATTTCTTCTTTGATAGTGCTAATGAGTTCCTCACGAGATTTTATTTGAGCTTGTAAGGTAACATAGCGGTCGTAAGCTACATCTTTGTTCTTTTTTGTTTTGTCTAGTAACTTACTCGTAAGACTAATATCTTCGATTAATTTTTTACGTTTACGCTCTAAAGTTTTGCGACTTTGACCAAACGAAACTTGGCAAAGTAAGATTAGGATTAGTAGAATACTAATCGAATATTTAATCAACTTTTTTATATTTGGAAGGTATATCAAACGGTATGCTCTTCGGAACGTTTATTTCAATTTTTGAGAAATCAATTTTTATATTCGCCATTCCCATTTCTTCACTATTCAATTCTAAAGTACGAAAATAAGAAAAATTTTTATATTTGTCTAATGGCTCATATTTGTCAAGTGTCATACTCATCATTCTACCTTGTGATCCATCGACGAAAGCCATTTCTTTGAGTAAATAAGTAAAGCCATCTAACCAATAATCATTTTCAATTTCGCCTGTAACACCAGACAAGTGATATTGTAAGTCAACAACATTTGTTTCCAATTCGTTCCCGAAAAAAACAGGATTGCCTAATAAAATAGCTTGAATAGTTTGAAAGTTTGCTTGATCTGCTGGTAGCCCCATTCGTTCTTGTGCATAAGAAAAATCTTTAGCATAGTACTCTCGGTTAATACGATTGATGACATAAATGGAATCTGGAGTTATCAACATTCTTCCAGCTTCGAATCCTAGTTTTTTTGCATTCATCCAAATCGCCTTATCTTTTTGGATACGGATAGTCGATAAGGCGCTAATACCTTGTCCATTAAATTCAATAGCCACTTTTGCTTTAGCATCAAACCATTCTACATCTATATGGTGTTGGTCTACTTGTTTTAATAAATAATTAGCGGAACGTTTTTTTACTTTTCCAGAAGAAGCACCACCTGTTGTTTTGCAACTTGGTAAAAAAAGAAGTGCAAAAAAGATAAAAAATAAAGGAAAGATAAAGTGTTGTTGAATTGCGGTAGTAGATTTCAAATTAAAAGTATTTATTCATGTGTTTAACATAAAGTGTATCATTGGAAATGAATAAGCATTTGTTTTAAGTAATGAGACATTACTAATATTGATATTGGAGCAATGATATTGGTTGTTACCTACGACATTTTTCTTTTAGCTCACTACTTAAGTTTTATTCAAACAGTTTTTTATTGGCAATTTTCTTTTCGAGTAAATCAGAATTAGCACCTTTTTCTTGTGCTTTTTGCCAATAAATCATTGCATTATCTATTTCGTCTAGTTGGTATAAGACATCTCCATAATGTTCTAAAACACCAGGCATTTTTTCGCCACCGTATTGGATGGCTTTGTCTAACCACGATTTAGCTTCTTTGTATTCTTTTTGCTTGTATAATACCCAAGCATAGGTGTCTAAAATACCAGGATTGTTTGGGCTCAATTCATTTGCTTGTGATGCAAGTTCTTTGGCTCTATTTAGTTCTTTCCCTCTAAGCGCAAGATTGTAACTATAGGAGTTGAGTACTTGAACATTTTTAGGATTTAACTCAATAGCCTTTTCAAAAGCATTATCGGCTTTATCAATTTTCTTTAATCCAAAATAAGCTTGTCCTATTTTACTATAGATGTCTGCTTTAAGCTGTGTATTTTTGCCAGACATCATGAGGGCTTGTTGTAAAGAATTAAGTGCATCATTATGATTGCGAAGACTATTGTTTGCGATACCATTGAAGTAATATGCTTTGGCGTGGTTCGGAAATAGATCCATCGCTTTCTCGGAACTTTCAGCCAAGCCTTTGAAATCATTTAGATCAGTATGAATATACATCAATTGTTCCCAAACAGTAAACACTGAATTATCCAATTTAATCGTTTCTTGATATTTAGAGCGAGCATCTTTTAAATTTCCTGAATAGTACAATAGGTCTCCATGAACCGAAAATGCTTTTGCTTCTGATGGGTGTGTTGCTTCTACAATTTCAGCCAACTCTAATGTCGAGTTAGTCAAAGCTTGATCTTTGGTGTCTGCGATTTTGTGAATATAAGGAATGAGTTCTTTGATTTTTACATCAATACCTACGTCAGGATTTTTGAAAACATCTTTGAGAGAACTAAGGTAAGTGAGATCGTCACCCCCTTGCTTTGCATTATCTGCTAAAGCAATTCTTGCTCTACCATCTTCAGCATCCAATTGTAATATTTTTTTATAGACATCTTTGGCCGCAGACTTATTACCAATCTTGATAAGATAGTCGGCTAATAAATGTTTGTAATCAATATCATTTGGGTACTGTTTTGTCAACTTTTGAAGTTCGGCAGTTGCTTTCTTTTCATTACCCATCCCAACATATAAAGCGTGTTTCTTTTTGGTTACTTCTTGAGTAATTCCAAATCGCTTTTCTACTTCATCGTATACCTTAATGGCTTTATCTATTTCTTTAGCTTTTACATTATAAAAAGCTTGTTTGAAAAAATGGTAATCTGTATCAGGATTAAGTTTTGCTAATTGACCGTAAATAGCAGCAGCTTCAGCCGAATCACCAGTTTTGTCGTACATATCAGCCAAAAACATTTGGTACCACATATTGCCTTTGTCATATACTACTGCCATTTTGATCGACTTCAGTGCTTTTTCATTATTGTCGAGTACATCATAAACACGAGCCAGCTCGTAAGCGGCAGCATGATTCTCTTTATCTTTCTTGAGAACTTCAAGGTAAAGAGTAGCAGCATCTTCGTAATTACCTAATATTTTTTCTCGGCTAGCATCAATAAATATTTTCTGAATATTTACTTCAGCTTCGCTAGGACGATTAGGTTGAGCCTGACTATTGGTAACGGTAACAGTCAAGAAAAGAAGGGAGTATAAAACACAATATATAGAACGCGTAAAAATCATAATTCAAATTTAGAGTAATCTCCGATGCTAAGTTCGGCATTTTTACCCGAACATTCAACAAAGTTACCTATCATAGAGTTCGTAAGGTTAACGTTTTTTACGGTGCTTTCGTTTTGAATAACACTATTAGAGATAACGGAACTTACAATGGTAGAATTGTTGCCAACAGAAACATGGGGGCCAATAATACAATTGCGAACAACAGCGTTTTCGCCAATATGGCAAGGCTCAATAATAACGGTATTTTCAATCGTTGCGCTTGCTGGACGTGAACTTTCACCTTTTTTTAACTCTAACATCCGCTGGTTGGTGTAAATAACGGCGTCTTTATTGCCACAATCCAACCATTCTTCGATTTTTCCAGGACGAAATTTGATACCTTTTTGCTTCATATTTTCCAAAGCATTGGTCAATTGGTATTCGCCTCTATCCTTAATATCATTATCTAGTAAAAATTGGAGTTCATTTCTGAGGTTTTCGCCATCTCTGAAATAGTAAATTCCAACAATTGCTAAATCAGATACGAAAGTTGGCGATTTTTCAACAAAATCTGTAATGACATTATCGCTATTTACTTTTACTACACCAAAAGCAGAAGGATCTTCTACCTGTTGTACCCAGATCATCCCATCTTCTTCTTTATTAAACGTAAAATCTGCTTTAAATAGGGTATCAGCAAAAGCAACCAAGCAATTTCCTTTCAAACTATCTTTTGCGCACAAGAGTGCATGAGCAGTACCCAAGGGTTGGTCTTGTGTATATACAGATCCTTTGGCACCAATAGAATTAGCGACTTCGATCAGGTCTTTTTTTACTTGTTCTCCAAAATCACCAATAATAAAGGCGACTTCGTCTACATCATCTCGGATAGATTTTGTCAAATCTTCTACCAATCGTTGTACCATTGGTTTTCCTGCTACAGGATATAGCGGTTTAGGTACGGTTAAGGTATGTGGTCGTAAACGGGAACCACGTCCCGCCATTGGGATGATAATCTTCATTTTATTCGGTATTTATTTGTTAAATGCGGAGACTAATTGTGCGAATAGCAAGTCTCATATTAAATGAAAGTAGATTACTGAAAATCATTAATATCTGACAATTCTATTATTGAAAATAGGAAGTGTGTCAGAAAGTTATATACGTTTGGGTCGTCGAATAGTTTTATTTTAAATCCATTTTTCCTTAAACTACTATAAATATGGACGAAAATAAAGGGCTTACAGTCACTCAACCACGTATAATAAATGGTATTAGAGCACAAATATAGGCATTTTTTTAAAGTGTACGAAGTGTAAAAGATGGCCTATTCTATACGAGTTATTTTGAGCATATTCGTACGATGTCTACGATGTAGTGGCATGCTTCCAGTATTGACAACATAATCACCTTCTTGAATCACTTCATTATTTTTCAGTATTTCATTCACATCATGAACTGTTTCATCAGTTGTTGTAAACTTATCATAATAAAAGCACTTTACCCCCCAAACGAGGTTGAGTGTTGATAACATGTGAATTTGGTCAGAAAAAATATAAATCGGGCAAGATGGTCTATAGCTAGATACTTTGAACGCAGTATAACCAGAACTTGTCATGCCAATGATGGCTTGAGCACCTATTTCTTCTGCGGTTTTTGCTGCATTAAAGCATACTGCATCAGAGTAGAATGTTCGAGATTTAGTAGAAGGTTTAGGACGTTTGCCTTTTATAGAATATTGGTTTTCAGCTTCTTCAATAATTTTACTCATGGCTTCTACCACCTTTATAGGGTGTTTACCTACAGATGTTTCACCGCTAAGCATAACAGCATCGGCACCGTCTAAAACGGCATTGGCAACATCTGTTATTTCTGCTCTTGTAGGTATTGGGTTGTTAATCATACTATCCATCATATGAGTAGCAACAATTACAGGTCTAGCCCATTGAATACACTTCGTAATTATATCTTTTTGTAAAAGAGGTAGTTTTTCGATAGGCATTTCGATTCCCAAATCTCCTCTAGCTACCATAATACCATTGGCTGCTTTGATAATTTTATCAATTCGTTTGATTGCTTCTGGCTTTTCAACTTTGGCAATAATCTTTGCTGCATGATTATTATCCTCCAATATTTTTCTAAGATCTTTGATATCTTTTGGAGAACGAACAAAAGAAAGTGCCACCCAATTTATTTCAGGAATAGTAAGAATAAACTCAAGGTCTCTTCGATCTTTTTTGGTTAATGAAGGCAATGATATTTTTGTATTTGGAAGATTGACACCTTTGTTGGATGATAGAATCCCACCGTATAATACTTTCAGCTTAACAATATCTTTATCGTTGGTTTCGACAACCTCTAAAACTAGTTTACCATCATCGATGAGTACACGCTCGCCAACTTGTACATCTTTAGCAAAGAGTTTGTAGCTCATATATATCTTTTCCTTTGTGCCAATACATTCTTCATTTGTAAAGGTGAGAATATCGCCAGGATTTATTTCTAGAGCATTATTTTCAATTTTACCAACTCTTAACTTGGGACCTTGAAGGTCTGCCATTATGCTAATGTGAAAATTGTATTTTTCGTTGATATAATTAATGTGATTAATTACTTGGTGGTGGTCATTATGGGAACCATGTGAAAAGTTGAGGCGAAATACATCAACTCCAGCTTTTACAAGATTCAGTAAATTATCATACGAACTAGAGGCAGGTCCTATAGTTGCTACTATTTTGGTATTCTGATGGTCTATTATTTGCATATTATTATCTACTCTACTTTATATCACACAAAAAGTGAATATATGGTTCTATGTTAAAAAACATCAATATAAGACTAAATTTTAGTCCATAAAAGTTAAATGGCTACTAATACTATTTTACTCTAATGTTTAAAAAATTAGTAATGAAGTATTTGTATAAAATTGAAATAAAAAAACGTGGAATCCTTTGGTAATCCATTTAGTAATGACTTATTTTGCAATGCATTCGTAAACTAAAGTTTATAACTATGTCTAATATTGCAGAAAGAGTAAACAAAATTATCGTCGACAAATTAGGGGTTGACGAGTCTGAAGTGACCGCTGAAGCTAGCTTTACCAATGATTTGGGAGCTGATTCCTTGGATACAGTGGAACTTATCATGGAATTCGAAAAAGAATTTGATATTTCAATTCCAGATGAACAAGCTGAAAATATTCAAACAGTAGGTCAAGCTGTTACGTATTTGGAGTCACAAATGCAACCGTAACCTTTTAATTGCCTAAGATTTTGGCATTTCGGTGCCTATTTAATATTTTTGCCACGGATTGGATTTAAATTTTTAAGTCCAATCCGTGTTTTCCTTCGTATAGTATAGATTACATTTCTTATAACTTGGCTCCGCCAAGGCATTATATGTATAAACATAGATAGATCACGCAGTAGCTGTGAATAGTATAATAGTTACTATTACTCACTCAATGCTATTATAGTTATTGGGTAGGTATTTTATAACATATTTGCATATCTAGTTGTTAGAACTAGTTATTTTTTACCAAACACCTAAAAATGAAAAGAGTAGTTATTACTGGTATTGGGGCTGTCACTCCAATAGGAAACGATATTAATACCTATTTGGAAGGTTTGACAACTGCTACTAGTGGTGCAGCAGATATTACATTATTTGATGCAAGTTTGTTCAAAACCAAATTTGCTTGTGAAGTAAAAAACTTAGATATAACGGAGCGATTGGGTAGAAAAGAAGCCCGAAAAATGGATCGCTTTGCTCAATTAGCAATGATCGCTACTGAAGAAGCAATGACTGATTCAGGCATTGATCTAGAACAAATTAACTTGGAACGAGCAGGTGTCATCTGGGGAGCTGGAATTGGTGGCTTGATTACTTTAGAAAAAGAAATTGAAGATCATACATTGGGTAGTGGTACACCGAGATACAACCCTTTTATGATTCCTAAAATGATTATTGATATTTCTTCTGGATTGATTTCTATCAAATATGGATTCAAAGGAATAAATTATTCGACAGTATCCGCATGTGCTTCTGCTTCTCATGCTCTGATTAATGCCTGTGATTATATCAGATTAGGAAAAGCTGATATAATTATATCGGGTGGTTCTGAAGCTGCTATTGCCAAACCAGCAATGGGAGGTTTTAATTCAATGAAAGCACTATCGGAGCGGAATGATGCTCCTCAATTAGCATCTAGACCATTTGATGCTGAACGAGATGGGTTTGTGTTGGGAGAAGGAGCAGGTACGCTTGTTCTAGAGGAGTTGGAACACGCACAAAAAAGAGGTGCTAAGATTTATGGAGAGGTTGTTGGTTCTGGAATGACAGCAGATGCACATCATATTACAGCACCACATCCAGAAGGTCTTGGAGCAATAAATGTGATGAAGTTGGCACTTTCTGACGCTAAAATGAACCCTGACGATATAGATTACGTAAATGTACATGGAACTTCTACACCATTAGGCGATAAAGCGGAAATAAAGGCTATTCTTAATGTCTTTGGTCAATCAGCTTATAAGTTGAATATAAGCTCTACTAAATCCATGACAGGACATCTTCTTGGTGCGGCAGGAGCTATTGAGTCTATAGCTTGTATTTTGGCTATTAATCATAATATAATTCCTCCTACTATCAATCATTTTACCGATGACCCTGAAATTGATGCAAAATTGAATCTTACATTTAATAAAGTTCAAGAACGAAAAGTTAATGCTGTATTGAATAATACTTTTGGCTTTGGTGGGCACAATTCATCAATTATCTTTAAACGGTTTGAAGCTTAGATGATTTACTACAAAAACACAAAATAGTTTGAAATTTTTATTTAGACTTTATAATTATCATTTCTCTAAAGACAAAAACTTTGCTAAAAGGTTGAGGTCAATACTTGGTTTTACTCCCTACAACATTGCGTTGTTTAAGTTGGCGTTTTATCACAAATCAGCTTCTACTGAGAAGTTGTATGCTATCCGTAGTAACGAACGACTAGAATACCTTGGAGATGCTGTATTAGGAACTATCGTTGCTGAGTATTTATTCAAAAAATACCCCAATAAAAATGAAGGTTTTTTAACTAAAATGAGGTCTAAAATTGTAAAGCGTCAATCGTTGAATAAGATCGCAGACAAAATGGGGCTAGATGTTTTTTTGAATCAATATAATAATACTAAGTTAAGTAGATCTATGTTAGGAAATGCCCTAGAAGCTTTGGTTGGGGCAGTGTATTTGGAATGTGGCTACTACAAAACTAAAAATTATGTGATCAATAAAATATTAAGAAGTTATCTTGATATTCATGAACTTGAAACATTTGACGATAATTATAAAAGCCAATTATTAGAACATTGTCAGAAAAATGGACAAACAGTGACGTACAAAATGTTGGCTAAATATAAATTCGAAAAACGTGATCGTTTTAAAGTAGCCGTGCTTATTGATGATAAGAAAATAGCAACAGCTGATGATTTTAATAAAAAAAGTGCTGAACAAACGGCTTCTGAAAAAGCCATGCAAACATTAGGAATCTTGACAGAAACAGATAGTTAATTTCTTGCTTCCTTTTCTGATAAGAATACTTCAGAATAAAAAAAGGCTTGGCTTGTTGTCAAGCCTTTTTTTATTTCATTACTTTTGAGTTCTTAATCACTAATTTATTTCAACCGTGGTCTGGACAA
>JAHDIP010000138.1 GCA_020630735.1 Saprospiraceae bacterium
CTCGTTTTATCTGTTCTTTTTACGATCTAAGAATAGGTTTTTTATTGCTTCAGAGCTTATTTCTTCTACAAAGTCGTTTTAGTACTAGACAAAAACACTTGGAAATAATTCTACGACCGAAACCAAGATTGTTTTTGATTAATTAGACCTAGCACTTTCCCAGTAAAGGTCGTACCTATGAAAGGTGTATTTTTAGATTTTGAATAAATAGCTTCTTTCGTAAACGTCCACTCTTCTAAGGGGTCAAATAACGTGAGATTGGCTATTGCTCCCTCTTCTATTTTAGGAACAGGTATACCCAGAATTTCTCTTGGGTTTCTACTTAACTTCTCTATTAATGCTTCTAAAGACAATACACTTTTGAGGTGTGTATTACAAATAGCAAAAACGGTTTCTAAACCTATAGAACCAAATTCTGCTCTAGAATATTCTAAATTTTTAGCATCACCATCCCAAGGAATATGATTAGACGTAATACAATCTATTGTTCCATTTTTGAGTCCTCGTTTTAACGCTTTAATATCCGATTTTTCACGAAGTGGAGGAAGCACTTTATACCTTGCTTGGAAGGACTCAACCAAGGAATCGTCTAAAGCCAAATTGATCGCAGGAACGGAAGTCGTTACTTGAATGCCTTTTGATTTTGCTTGCTTGATCAAATTAGTTGCTCGGGCTGTAGAAATATTGAGTACGTGTAGTTTAGATTCGGTATACTCTGCTAAATAAATATCCCGTTGCGTCATGAGTTCTTCTGCCAAGCTAGGAATACCTTTCATACCTAAATTGACACTAGTCAATCCTTCATGCATTTGTCCGCTATTCCCAACTTGCTTATCATGCGGATGATTCATTACTAAACCACCAAAAGCTTTTACATATTGTAAGGTACGCATCATCAAACCGCTATTCTGGATCGATTTGGTACCGTCTGAAAAAGCTACAGCGCCAGATTCATGCATATCATAAATCTCGGTCATCTCCTCCCCTTTGCAGTTTCGAGAAGCTGCACCTATCGGATAAAAACGAACTAAACTATCTGATGTATTATTTTTGATGTATAAAACTTCTGATTTGGAATGAATACTCGGATTGGTATTTGGATAACAGGCAATTGCTGTAAAACCACCTGCCATAGCTGCTTTGGCAACAGACTCCAAATCTTCTCGATGCTCCAAACCTGGATCTCCTACTTGAACGCCTATATCCATCCAACCAATAGACATACATGCACCTTTTGCATCGTATACATTGTATTTATCCGATTGAATTCTTGCTTTGATTCGGTCTATCTTTCCCTTCTTTATCAACAAATCGACCTTCTTTCCATGATACTTAGAAGTTGGTTCGATGATGTGAACATTTTTGACAAGCAGCATATTCTAATTTTGCGCTCAAAGTTAAGGAATGAAATTAAAATAAAACACATAAAGTTGACAAAAGATTTTTGTAAAAACCTTGAATAGGGAATATAGAACAGTGAAGCGAGATTTTTATTTTAAAATGGAATAGAAAAGTGTTATTAGATCCCATCTTACGCAATGGAAACGTTTTACTTAAATCTCACTAAAATTGTATCATACCTTCACAACTTACTCTTGGCATCTTACTTTTTTTTACCGCAAAAAAAAGTAACAAAAAAAGCTCTCGGCTAACGAAATATAGCTAAAAATAAGAAAGCTTTTGCTCACTTTTCCCAAGCCGTTATTCACTTCTTGGCTTTCGTGCCTTATTTATTGAGCTGCTTCGTTTAGTGATCCACTTCCGGGAAAAGTCATCGCCCCTCACAGTTCTTATTTTCTTAACGCTAAATTTCTAATGCCGACTTCTTCATTTTTTTCTTTGTATAAAAAAAATAATCTCTATTCTCGCTTCCCGACTCTCTGCTCCTCTTTATCGACAATCAAAGTTAATTAATCTTATAAATAGCAAATGCATCGTTTTTTGCAAGAAGTGGGTAGTTTAGTTTTCTAGAGGAAGGCATTACTAGATGTGTCACCCCATTTTGAGCCAGATTATTGATGGTATTAAGGTCCAATTGAGCATAATTTTGGGCAGCTATTTGTACAGGATCTTTGCCAGATCGACGAGTTTGTATATCTATATTGTAAATCGTCTTTACCTTTTGATACCATTCTTGAAAGGCATCGTTTCTGTGAATGATCGTTTTATAATCAACATAAGAACTTCGCTGACTGTAATACTTGAATGCTGAGAACTCTACAGGTAAAACAAATACTGCATCTTCAGACGTATTTTCTTTTGCTAATAATGCAATCTCAACTTCAGGACTAATTTGCGACATAAAGAAAAAATCATACGGGCGTTTTGTAAACACCGAAAAAGGAGCGTAAATGATTCCGATAGATAGCAAGCCTAATATCAAAAGCGATGGATACAATAAGCGTTTCAGTAATAGCATTATTTTTTGTCCTGCTAAGTACTTCTCTAGCATTGCCATAATAGCAAGTATCGAAAATGCTTTTAACCATATCGTTGTTTTGAACCACTGTGTCGCTACAACCGTCGAGTTCAATAAAACCTCTACTCCTACTACAAAAACAGGAAGCCCGATCAAAGCAATTACGAAAAACCAAAAGAGTTGTTGATCTGCTTTTCTAAAATAATAGAGCCCAAGCAAAAACAATGGGAGCAAAATCAAAAAGTTTTTCTTGGAATAATAAGATGGAAAAAAATGGTGTGGCAAACGAAATTCGATGATCTCCATAAACAAACTTTGATCGATCATTCCTGCACTCATACTTAGTTTTAGGCTTACTAACCAAATGCCCGCAGTCAGTAAAAAAAGTACACTAAGCCCAATCAACTTTGACCATTTGATGCTAAGAAAATCGAACCAGTTTCCGACAACAGCAACACCAGTAAAAAGAATAAACAATTGCGCTCCAACAATAGGCTGAATGAAGGCAATCAAACTAATCAACAAATAAGCTTTCGTCCATGCTTTGTTTAGAAAAAAATAAACAGCCCATACTGCAATTCCTTTTGCAAAAGTACTCGATACAAACATATTGTAATACAACTCATTGCCACCTAAATTGATATTGTAAAACGGGATAAAGGTCAGCAACAAAAAGCCCCAAATAAAGACCTCATTCAAGATATACCGCTGCGCTATTTTGTACAAACCAAACAATAAGGAAAAGCTACAAACGAAATGCAAAAGAGCTGCGACATATTCCATCTTATCGCCAAAAACGGCTAGTAATTTGGCAATAAGTATTCGCTCATTTAGCGTTTCTGTACTGATGTGTTGGATGAAAAAATCGTGTGGATAAAGACTAGGATCATTCAGATAGAGTGCATAAGGTAAGACCTCTACCAAATCGTTTCCTCCAAAAATATAGCCATGAAATGCTAACAAAGCAATATAGCAGCAAAGTATGCCTGCTATTGTTTTCCATGATATGTTTAATGTTGTTTTGATAGTTTTTCTTTAGATAAAATTCTGACTTAATATCAATCAAGCCACCAACGATTATTGTGCATCAAGCCATTTTCTGTTTTTTTGAAAACGATATTGTCTGCTTCTCGAATAAGCATTTCATCCACATACAAGGTTTTCCCTTTTAAAGCAGGTTGGTCTAAGGTAAACAAAAGTTCTGAATCGGATTGTTCAACCTCTACCAAAATCTCCAATAATGCCCAGCCGTTTTCTAGGACGGTTAGTCCATCCGTAACGACTGCCATATCTCTACTTTGTAGTAGCGTATCAGCATTCAAATCTTTCTCCTGATAATGTAACAACATTTGTGGATACAAATCTTCGTCTATTGTTGTCCAAAAAGAAAAAGCATAAGTCGTAGGATGCTGATGAGGTAATGATCCTTTAAATAGTGTTCCTCCTTCTGTTGGAATTTCTAAACAGCCACTGCCTTGATAAGATTTTTTGCTTTGCCGATCATTAAAATTATGGTAGACGATATTATTGATACTATCTCTAGTAAAAAATTCAGCTTGAGGATATAGTTCTTGCTTATCAAACGACTCATAAGCAGCTACTTTTGCTACAATAACTCGTTCCCGAAAATCGTCAGGCGATAATTTATAAAAACGATAATTCGTTTTATCATCGTATACAATATCTGTATTGATGAGCAAATGTTCGTATTCCCAGCAATGATGCTCCATCATTAATTCATCTACCCAAATTAGAATCGGTTTATCGTTTGGCAAATCGTCTAATATTTTTGGAATGCGATAAGGTTCTAAAGTGAGTTCTATAGACTTGATGGATTGCGATAGCGAAGTACGACTCATAAAATCTGCCATATTCGGCAAAGCCGTTTGTAAGGAAAGTTCCATACTCCGATGCATAGACATCCACTTCGGATGGATATAGAAATTTTCGGAACCGATGTGATAATATGGCAAAGGCAATACTGCTTGGTAGTCATCAAAATTGATCGCCTTCATCCAGTTTTGATGTTTCTTTTTTTCTCCTTTTACATCAGCAGGTGGTTTGAGTACATACTTTTGTTTATTGGTAAAAGTAATACCTTCTACAATCGTAATCGCTCCAAGTGCAAACATCGCAAGCATTCGCCATTTTGGAGTCGCCCACATTCGGATACGCTGATACAAGCTATAAAAAACTAAAATATTGATACAATAATAAAAGACCCAAGCAAAACGCCCCGTTCCTCTAAACTGTTTCAGAGGCCCAGCATAGTCTAGTAAAAATTCGCAATTGGGAAAGGCAAAAGGTAAACCTAATGCAAAACATAAAATCACGATACTTGCTCCCAACACCGCTTGCAAATAGCCTCGGTGTTCTTCTTGAAACGTAAAGACTTTTCGCTTTGTACCAGAAAAAATATAGTTCAATATTCCGAATAGTAAAAAGAGTACTGCTATAATTCCTATAAAAGCTTTTCCTTCACTCGTAATCGGTGGGTAATCATAAATGTAATTTTTAATAATTCGACCTGTATGAAAATCATTCGGAATAAAAACACCTTCCCATTTGGCATTATATTTTAAAAAACCATAAGGGTTTGACGGACGATCGGTAACAGGATCATTGAAGATTAACCAATTGGCTAAAAGCAAAAAGGGAATCAATAATTGCACTGTCATATGCCCTACATAAAACTTAAACCGCTCAATAGTAAAATCACTTAACAAACGGAAAAAGGTATAGAGGGCAATGAGAAAACTCGTAATGGCAAAAAAGTAAAAATGCAATTGCGATACAATGAATACTGTCAGACCTATCGCTATACTTAGTACCCAACTTTTCTTTTCTTCAAACAACAGGGTTAGGTACAAAACCAAAGGCACCACAAAACCATAAGACAAGGCATAATGTGCTTTTATGCGCCCCATCTGCGGCGATAACCAACAAATACCTATCGCTATCAAAATTGCATACCAAATGGGCAAATCTAAACGCACAAATATTAGGTAAAGCAACAAGCCGCAAAACAGAATAGACAGCAAAATGCAGACATTCATAATGCCATGTGTATAGTCCGAAATATCGACAATATTTTCGCTAATAAATTTTATGGTATTTGCTAAGATGGGTTGGTTGTCAGTAAAAACGACGTGATCGCCATAAGGATAATTCATCCCTTCAAAATGGCTGTAAGTGCTATCGTATTTGACATGATAAATGGTGGTGACATAGTTTTTGTAGCCGTCAAAAGATTCGTCTATAAAATAACTATTGGGCGCTAGCACAAGATCGGTATGTCGATAAAAAATCAGGGCGAGCATCAACACGACCATTAACCAAAATCCTTGTGTAGTTTTACTCAATAGTTGCATTCACAGATGAAAATGAAAATGAAAATGAAAGTTTAAATGAAAATAAAAATGGATTTGAGCTTTTTATTTTCATTTTTATTTTGACTACCTTTTAACTATACCTTCCAAAAACGTAACAGCAGCACTTCTATTGCCAAAAAGATCAAGGCTAAAATCAAGCACCAACGCCAAAGCACGACCCCTTGGCTTCGCTCTCCGATTAGTTCACTAAAATCTGCATTGGCGTTATGGTCGATGACATTTACATTTTTGCCTGCCCTCGCCTTCAAGTCATCTTCATTAAAATATTCTAAGACCGACTCTTTTCGATCATAATTGAAGGCATATTTATGCAGTATATTCTCTTTATTCAAAAACAAATCATAATAACCCGCTTCTGCAATTTGATTATTAACTCCTAAAACCACTTTTGACCCGATCACCTTTTGTTCTGGAATAAATTCTTCCGCTTTCCCTTTTAATTTGTAGACCGATTCGCTACCAGCAATATTGCTAGCGGCTTCTAGCACTTCATCTTTTCCGATGATCTGTGCAATACGCTGATCTTTTGAGGTCGAAATCGCCATTTTATACAACATCGGAATAAATATTTCACCACTACGCACCAAATTATTCTGTTCTTCGCTCAATGGTGCTGCACATAAATACAGGTTTCCTTGGTTTAAGCGATACTTACCCATATAGGTACCACCATCTCGGTAGCTCAAAAGCGTTTCTTCGCCACGACTACCAAAAGTGGATAGTTTGAAGTTTCCTTGTGTAACAGGCAATTTCAAATTAGAGGTCTTATTTTCAAAAACATCATTGAAGACAAATTCTTCCGTATTGATTTGAGAAACGGTGCGCTCTTTCTTTTCAAAAGAAAGTAATTGATTGGCATCCATACTTGCCAAGAAACTTTTGTAGGAATCTATATTAGCATTTGCCGAAGGGAAGACCAACAGGTTACCACCATTCTCGGTATACTGTTTCAACTCAAAAGCCAAACCTGAAGAAATAGACCCCAAACCATTCGTTACAATCAGTTGATAGTTTGGCAACTCTGAGTAGTTGAGGTTTTTACTTTGTTTATTGGTAATGTCAAAATAAGGAATATTTGCAAAGGAGGCATCCAAATATTTATTAGAAGTGCCATCGTTGATCACCAATATTTTGATTTGCTCTGCTACATTAAAGGTAAAAAAGTAGCTATCATCAAACTGTACAGGATAATCTGTAATGTTTAATTCTGCTTCGTGCCAGCCAGTGCGCAATACCGTCATATTGACTGTATCGGTTATCGACGAACGGGCAGGAATAGACAATGTTCCTACTGGCTTAACTTGTCCTTCGTGCTTGAGTGTCAAACGGATATTGTCTGCATTTTCGTCGCTATGATTTTTTAGTTTAATAACCAAGGTATTTGTCTGATTGATCATCTGCACAGGAGCATCGAACCAAGAAGAATCTAAGCTAATGTTTTTTTCTTGCACCGATTGTAGCGGTACTAAGTTTACTTCGATAGTCGAATCTTTGACTGTCTCAAAATCACAAATATTTTGCTGAAAATCAGAAATGATATAAGCCATTTGATTATCAATCTTTCCAGTATTTAAGGCTTGCTTTTGGCGCACCATCACTTTTGATAATTCTTTTACCGATGGGCTAATTTTTATTTCGTCGATCAATGCCATCGCATCTTCTTTAGACACTAAACGTTGGTGACGACCTTCAAAGTCGTTGGTCAATATCTGGAAGCGATCTTCTACATTATAAGCGGTTACAATTTCTCTTGCTCGTTGCTTTGCCTTTTCGAGTAGTGGTACATCTTTACTCAGCGAACTCATGCTAAATGAATTGTCGACAAACAAGCTCACTGCTTTTTCTCCTTTTTTCACTTCTACATCTTGCGGAATAAAAGGCTGCGCAAAGGCAAAGACCAAAAATGCTAGTGCCAAAAGCCTAGACAATAAAACCAGTAAATTTCTTATTTTACGACGCGCACTTGTCTCTTCTTTCACCTCTTTCAAAAAACGGACATTGGTAAAGTAGACCTTCTTAAACCGTCTAAAGTAAAACAGGTGTATGATAATCGGAACCGCTAAAGCAAGTAGCGCATACAAAAATGTTGGGTACATAAATTCCATAAGGCTGCAAAAATAGTACTTTTAATTGCTACTGTAAAGGTTTATCTAATAAGTTTTTATAATATAAGATATTGAAAGCATTATTAATTGGTTGATTGATTAATTAATTATAGCAGTATGGGAGAAAAACAGCATTTCAATACTGAAAATAGTCTCATTTCTAGTCTCTCTTATCTATAATCAATGATTAATAATCAATCAATTTACATTATCAAATAATTTTACAAATCTCTCTAAGAATTACGTTCAAATACGATATTTGTTATATTGGCATCCTTTTTTCACTTCTAAAAACGAGGAAATTAGCTCGCAAACAATATGCTTGACAGCTAGAAATATCAAATTTTAACAGCATTTATTGAGCTTTTTTCACTCTTTTTTGCTATTATTGGATAGAAATAGAAGATAATTATGGATCGGCTCAAAGATTTACTCGAACGTTCTGCCTTCGGTGTTTGCAATTACCTCGGGCAAAAAATGGGACTTGCTTCGGCGAGAGTACGCCTTTATTTCATCTATATTTCCTTTGTTGCACTCGGTTCACCCATTATTATTTACCTTTTCGTCGCCTTCTGGCTCAATGTAAAAAGCTATATCAAGAAAAAACGCAATGCTGTTTGGCAATAGCATGTGGGGCTACCCTACAGGTCGTTATGTTACGTAGCTCGCTATTCGCTCGGCCTGCTTTCCTAAGGTCAGCAGTCTGGCTTCCTATTGTCGCCACCACTACACAGCACTAGCCCAAAGTTCTTATTAACGTATGCAAGACCCAAATATCCTTGACGCACCAGAAGAAAAAATTAAGTATAGACAAAACTTCTTTTTAACTTCAATACTGTCTTTTGCTGTATTTGTACTGGGCTTTACAAGTTTATATCTACCAGGAACAAGATCAGGATCAGAATCACCATTTGTACCCCCTCGCCTTATAAAAACGAAAATATTCGATGTTTTTGGATATTCTATCAGCTCGACATTAACGCTAATGGTAATTATCATTACAATTAGCGCAGCCATTATTGTAGGATCAAGTTATAAAGTAAGGTCTTATTTTTGGATAATGACACATATAGTCCTTACCATCATAATAAGTCTTCCTGTTTTCATAAATATAAGTCAAAGATTCCTTCCTAAAGGAAGATGGTGGACATCCTTTATTCACGATATGGATAAAGGGAAAGTATTCATCTTCTTTATTACGATTAGTATGATTTGTGGTACAGGGCTTTATCTTGGTTTTAAAAAGAAACGTTGGATTAGCTGTATCTTACTAATTCTATTTGTTATATTTTGCTTTGAACCTGCAATAATATTTTTGTGGAGTTAAGTAGCTCACAACAATTACTTCGGTATTTTAAATACGATACATGCTAAGTGTTTCAGTATACTATCTGTGATTATAGATTTTGCTTAATAAAAAAACACCAAACGAAATCATTTAATTCCACCACTCTGAGCAAGCACCATTTTCTTCCTATTCCGAATCATAATAAACAACCAATTGATACTAAAATAAACAGATAATCCAATAAAGCCTAAGGCAATCAATCTAGCCTTTAGATCCAGCGTTCCTATGGTCATTTCACTATAAACTCCTATGGTTATCCAAAGACCAAGCAAAATAATTCTGACAATAATCCACATATAATAATTTAGATTATACCAATAATAAAGCTGATCTTCTTGGACATCTTCTGTTTCTTTCAAGATAAGATAGGAGTGATAAAAAAAAGGATTGATTTGAGTAATGACAATCATTCCCCAATATCCTGGTAATTCTTTGAAGACAAATATCAAATAAAGAAAGGTAAAGGTTGTGGAAATATGATGAAATATAATGTGATTGTCTTTTCTTCTTAAAAACACTATATAACAAAAAGTTGAGACAAGTGAATAGGAAATTGTCATTCCCAAAAAGCTATGCATTATTGAGTCAAAAGGATTTTCGTATAAAGATTTGAGGTCAAATTGTACATAATAGACTACCGCCGAAATAGGTACTAGTAATGCATGAAACAACACCATAAAATTTATTTGCTGGCTAATTGTTTCTAAGTATTTACTCTTTGAAAATTTTGCAACAAGTAAAACAAATGCAAGGACAAAACAATATAAGATTGATAGTTGTAATGCCATATTAAAATAAATTAGCGTTTACACCACAATCAATATGGGGAAGCCCCATAGAATAGTAATGGCACTTATTACAAAAGGTGCATCTGTTTATTTCTTCTTTCCTTTGCGTTAGGCTTTTTTCAACAAAGTATTCGTCTGCGAGTAAAGCACGCCCAACAGAGAAACTCAGATTAGCAGGTAAGCGTTCACTTTCTACTGCTTCTAAGTCCCAAATATTTCCACAAAGATTCCAAAGTATCTCAGGATATTTTTCAGCCAATTTTGCAATTTCATCCTTCATAAAACAATGCCCTAATGATCGGTTCGGGTACATTAATTTTTTGCTCAAGTTATATAATCCATTTACTTGGCTAATCATGTCTAATGAATTATGTTTGGTAAGATCATCTAGTGCAATTAATTTCTGCTCCAAATTTTCTTCGAGACTTCTTTCGAAAACGGAAATACGTAAATCAAGCCAATAATCTGAATAACCAACTTTAGCTCTAATCCCTTCAAAAATACGTTTCAAGATAAGCAAAGGATCTTTTCCGTATTCGTCTGTTCTTTTGTTAAAAGTTTTTGAAATAAACGTCGATAAGAAATAGCCATGCCCAGCATGAATTTGAATGACTTTAAATCCTATTTTTATGAGTTGGACAGAAGCATCAATAAATTGCTTTACCAAGGTATCAATTTCTTTATTTGTAAAAGAACTGATTTCTTCTTGTGTAAACTTAATATAAGCTTCATTATTTTTATTCTTCCATTTACGAATTAGACTATAAGCGGATTTGTAACAGGCAACCTGAACACCTGCCAAGCTTCCTGAAGCATCAATACAGGAGGTCAATTTTTCCCAGTTATACATATTGTTACTAACAAAAAGGGTACTGTCGTTCGTTACATAATCCTTGGTAATGGAAACATTGCCAACGTAATTTATTCCAATCCCTTTTCCAGATCTTTTTTCGTGAAATGAAATGAGTTCGTCTGTGGGATTTCCGTCTTTAGTTGCCAATCCTGCATTGATCGGAGCGAAGAAATAACGAGATTTTAAATGGACATTGTTTTTTAAATAATTGAACGTTGAAAATGAGGTAGCTTCATTCAAGGGTGTGGGAGTTCTCATTAAGTTTATGATATTTAGGTTATTTATAATTTGAAAACAAAAACTTGTATTATGTTATGCTTTAGTCAAGCAAGAGTCCTTTTCAGCCTCCAAATATGCGCAAAATTAAAGTATAAAAAAAAAATAAAAGTATAATTTTATTTAGACTTTGCTAAGCAAGGAGAAAAATGGGGTAAGTGGATTTTTTTGTTATTTTTATCTTTGGTCAATTTTTTTCTTAGTACACTCAGATTTTACCAATTAAATGCACAATCCAAATATTCTCGACAGTCCTGAAGAACAATTTAAGTATAGGCACAACTTTATTTTGCAGTTGTTGTTGTCTTCCGTTGTATTTGTGTTGAGCTTTGCAGGCTTATTTACGGTAGGAGACAATATTCCTTTTCTTACCAACACAATAGATGTCTTTGGTTTTTCTTTCAGTCCAATGGCGATGGTAATGGTAAGCATCATAACAGCAAGCATCGCCATTATAGTAGGAACAAGTTATAAAGCACGTTCTTATTTTTGGATAATGACACGTATTGTTCTTATCATCATTACGGGGATTCCTATTTTCTTAAGCATCAATGAAGTCCTAATAGAAGGAAGACCTTTCTCAGTTGTAATGGATACATTAGAGGATTGGAAGCCAACAGTCACTTTTATTATGACTGGTTTGATCAGTGGAACAGGGCTTTATCTTGGCTTCAAAAAAAATCGTTGGATTAGCTGTATATTGTTTTTTCTGCTGGCTATTATTTTCTTTGAAATTGCAGTAAAATTTATAAAGAGAACATTATAAATTAAGATACGAAAAAAATTAATTTATAGTCTACTTCAACACTACTGCTCGAAAGCATACTGAATAAGATTAGCTCCCATTTTCAAAGCCTTCTGGCGAATATCTTCTGGATCTTTGTGTACATCTTGGTCTTCCCAACCATCACCTAAATCTGATTCGTAGGAATAAAAGCAAACTAGGCGACCTTCCCACAACAGACCAAAACCTTGAGCAGGTTTATCATCGTGTTTATGAATTTTAGGTAGACCATTTTTAAATTCGAATTTTTGATGATAGACTTCGTGCTCGAAAGGCAATTCTACAAAATCGAGTTCTGGAAAAACAGCTTTCATTGCTGTACGTACATATGGGTCCATCCCGTAATTGTCATCAATATGCAAAAAGCCTCCTGCCAATAGATACATACGCAAATTTTCGGCTTCGGCTGCTGAAAAGACAACATTTCCATGTCCTGTCATATGTAGAAAAGGGTAGTTGAATATTTCCGCTGAGCCCACTTCTACGGTTGCATAGTCGGGATCAAAATTGGTACCTAGTTGTTTGTTGCAAAACTCGGCAAGGTTTGGCAGAGCTGTTGGGTTAGCGTACCAGTCTCCTCCTCCACTGTATTTGAGTAGGGCGATTTTTAGTGCTTCTGTATCGTTGGTATTGAACGACATGCTTAGGAAACATATGAGGGTCAGTATTGTATATTTCATATTTCTTTTTTTTTGATAAAATATCAAGGAGATTTATAAGTATTCGCCTCTAGCTGGCTGGGCTGTTCTTTTCCTCCGATGAAAAGAACCAAAAATCTCGTCTAAAAATGCAATTAGTTCTTACTCTAAAGCTTTCGATTAGGGAAGTCTCTTTTCTTCATTTGGTTGCTTCGATAGAAAAATCCTACTTTACCGTTTCACTCTCCCTTCGGTCGTGAATCTTCCATTGGTCGATTTCATGATCTTTTGTTACTGTATATTTCCTCTTTAGCTGCCTTTTTTGCGCTTGATAGTTTCAATAGCCTAAACTACTTCGAGGTTGCAAAATCTCTAAACCGTTGACGGATTTTTCTCTTTAGTAATTGCATTTTCTGACAGTCCTTTTATTTAAATGGAAAAATGAAAATAAAATTTTCACTTTTATTTTCATTATCATTTTGATTTATCCAATTCTCTGCTCCCTCCTCTCACTTCCTGCTTCCCTTACTCATTCAAAAAATTAAGCGCGTGGCAAGCGACGATGCCTGCTGTTTCGGTGCGAAGGCGGCTTTTGCCCAAGCTTGTACCTTGATAGCCAGCCGTTTTAGCCAATTCCACTTCTTGTTCTGAAAAATCACCTTCAGGACCAATTAAGAGTAAAACGTTGTTTCCGCTCTTGTAATTTTCTTTAAGGTGTATATTTTCGTCTCTACAATAGGCAATATACCTTGAATCGAAGTTCTCTTCCTCCATTTTTTTCAAAAAAGTAGCAAATTTTGTCAATTCATTGAGTTTAGGGAGATAAGCTTTTAGGGATTGCTTGGTGGCAGATAATAAAATTTTCTCTAATCGCCCCATTTTGATCACCTTTCGCTCTGAATGCTTGCATAGTATAGGTGTAATTTCATCTATCCCAATTTCTGTTGCCTTTTCTAAAAACCATTCGAAACGACTGATATTTTTGGTCGGTGCGATGGCTAAATGCAGATAAAACGACCGTTTATTATACGCTAACTGCTCTTTTAAGATGCTTAGAACACAGTTTTTCTTATGCGCTTCGATCAATTCTGCTTCGTACAAACCGCCATTTCCGTCGATTAGGTAGAGTCGATCTCCTACATTCTTCCGCAATACCTGTACACAATGACGAGCTTCTTCTTCTTTCAGAAAAGCTAGTCCATCTTTCACTTCATATGTGTAAAAAAGCTGCATAAGGCTGCAAAAATACGAATCACTTTCAAACAATTAGCTTCACTTATCAGGAAAAATTAGTGTTTAATAGAATTCTTATTGTTTTTTCCTTGCAATACTAGTACTTTTGCACTCTTTAAGTGATTTTGTGCGTTAAAAGGATGCACGAAGGAGGTAGTCAGCAGCACCGACCAAAGGGAGCTATATTAGACGAGCTTGGTATTAGAATACCAACTACCCGAAGGGATGTGCACAAATAAGAGTAAAAAGAATAGGGATCAGAGAAGCTAGAATAGGGACTTTAAGTTATTAAAGATATTTTTAATACTAAAATTCCCACATCGCTATTCCCTGCTCTCGGTTCTGTTACAAAGGAAACTAAAAAATTATACACTAGCATTTTGCTAAAACAGTTCAACATTTTACCGTTTAAGTTATAAACACAAATAAGAAATAAGATATGGAATATGTGATAATGATCGGGCAATTAATTTTAAGTTTATCGATCCTGATCGTCCTTCACGAAATGGGACACTTTTTCCCTGCCAAAATGTTTGGTACTCGTGTTGAAAAATTTTACCTCTTTTTTGATGCAGGTTTTTCTCTGTTTAAGTACAAAAAGGGAGAAACCGAATATGGTATTGGTTGGCTTCCGCTCGGCGGCTATGTAAAAATAGCTGGTATGGTAGATGAAAGTATGGACTTGGAACAACTCAAACAACCACCACAACCTTGGGAGTTTCGTTCGAAGCCAACTTGGCAACGATTGATTATCATGCTGGGAGGTGTGACGGTTAATTTTATCTTAGGATTTTTGCTATATGCCATGGTCTTATTTATTTGGGGCGAAGAATATATGCCTGCTGAAAACATAGCCCATGGTATCCAAGCAGATTCGATAGCTTTGCAAATGGGACTAATGCATGGTGATAAAATTTTGTCAGTTGGTGATGAACCGTTTACGGAGTTTAGCCGTGGGAATATCATTCGTGGTATCATGATCAATAGTGCAGATAATATCAAGGTAGAACGAAATGGTCAAAAAGTAACGATTCCGATTGATGAAAAATATATTTCTATTCTTTCGAAAAATGTCAAGAAAAGTGAACTGATTTCTCCTCGTGTTCCATTTATTGCAGCGGATGTAAAAGCAGGTTTTCCTGCCAAGAAAGCAGGGATACAAAATGAAGATCAACTAATTGCCTTTAATGATATTCCGACACCTTATTTTCATGATTTCCAAGATTTAGCGAAGAAGCATAAAAATCAAGAAGTCAAAATTACGGTCTTACGGAATAAAAAAGATACCATGGACTTTAATCTAACAACAACAGAAGATGGACTAATTGGTATTGTATCCTATAATGCTACTTACTTTTTTGATACAGAACGCAGACAATATACCTTAATGCAAGCATTACCGGCTGGTGTAACGAAAGGTTGGGGCGTACTCACCGACCAAGTAAAAGCCTTCGGACAGATTTTTAAAGGAAAGATGAGCGCAGGGGATAGCCTTGGCGGCTTTGGTTCAATCGGTAAAATGTATGGTGGCGAATGGATTTGGGAACGCTTCTGGATGATGACAGCTCTACTCTCTTTGATCTTAGCCTTTATGAACTTACTCCCGATTCCTGCATTGGATGGTGGCCACGTGATGTTCTTAATGTACGAAATGGTGACGGGTAGAAAACCTAGTGATAAGTTTTTGGAATATGCTACGATCATTGGTTTTGTGTTTGTAATGGGACTTGTCTTGTATGCGAATGGTCTGGACATTTATCGAGCGATATTTGAATGATGAATTATTTTGAGTTTTTTGATATAGCGGTTGGTTTTAAAGTTGATCAGGCAGCATTGAAACGTACTTTTTATGCGAATAGCAAAAAGTATCATCCTGATTTTTACACCCTAGAGACGGAAGAAAAACAGCAGGAAATATTAGAACTATCAACGCTTAATAACGAGGCCTACAAAACCTTGTCGGATTTTGATAAACGGATGAAGTATATCCTTGACCTCAAAGGCATTTTGGATGAGGAAGGACAAAATAAAATCCCGCAAGATTTTTTGATGGAAATGATGGACATCAATGAAGCACTAATGGAATTGAAATTTGATTTCGACCCGAATAAACATCAAGCGATTACAACTCAACTACAAGACCTTGAATCGGCTCAATATGAACAAATAAAAGAAGTGATCGAAAATTATTCAGCCGAAACGACCTCAGAAAAGGAACTTTTACGAGTAAAAGATTATTACTTAAAAAAACGCTACTTGTTGCGTATTCAAGAAAATTTGGAAAAGACAGATTAATATATCCTCTTTTTGAGTAAATATTAATTTTATTTTACCTAAATTTGCCCCGCAATAAAAACAATAGTGATTTTATTGTTTCAATCTACTACCAAAATAAAAACGTACCATGCCCCTGTGGCGGAACCTGCCTTACGGCAGGCAGGCTGATAGACAAAAGGGATTGAAATGTATTTTGTTTATGCTTTATCTTCTATTAATAGAAGATACATTTATGTAGGTTTAACTTCTAATCTTGAAAGAAGAATAGAAGAACATAATTCAGGAAAGAATAAAACGACAAAGCCTTACAAACCTTTTAGGTTAATTTATTCTGAAAAATGTGCCGATAGACCTACTGCCAGAAAACGAGAAAAATATCTCAAATCTGGTATTGGAAAAGAATTTCTAAAATCGTTACTTAACGATAACAAATAAAAACGTACCACGCCCCTGTGGCGGAACTGGTAGACGCGCTGGATTCAAAATCCAGTTCCTTCGGGAGTGGGGGTTCGATTCCCCCCGGGGGTACGACT
>JAHDIP010000004.1:0-29478 GCA_020630735.1 Saprospiraceae bacterium
AATGGAGTGGTGCAAAGCAGAAAAGATTTTGGAAATCTTTTCAACGAAATGAACCACTAGCGGTCGGGTCTGCAACTCTAAAGTGTCAACCACAAATCGGGAAGTTATTATTTGACCATTACTAAGTCTTGTGTATTTTGTTGTGACAGACAAAATACCTACAGTCTATATATAAATATTTTATCATTACCCTTTAAAAACTAATCTGTTCAATTTACATGTAGAATTATTGTAATAAACATAGATTAATTTTAATTATAAACACTACGCCATGCACAACTTAATTTTGCAATTAGCAAAGTCTAATTGCCCTATTTCTTTACCAAGAGGTAAAGGTGTTTTTTGTATTATTTTACTATTTCTTTTTTGTCACTTCTCCACCTTAAACTCCCAAAATTGTATTTCAAAACAACTCAGTCAATGGAGTTTTAATGATTGTGATCCTGCTGGTTCTTCTGGTGAAGAAGATTGCTCAACTAATGATCCTAATATTTTGACCTTAAGTAGTTGCTTATCTATTAATACAACTGCTCCTTGCAATAGTATTCAAGATTTTTCATGCAATGATTTTTCTCCTTTTTCTGGTACGAACTCTAGTTGTTTTGATTTAAGAAACGATGAAGTGACATTCGATGTAACGATACACCCATTTGGTGGAGACATTGGAGAATTAACAGCCCTTCACTTATACACAAATGTTCCAAGCGGATTACCTTTTGCAGATAATCCTTCAGGAGAATTTATCTTACGTATCTATCAAGAAGGAAACGTATTATATACTAGTGATCCTCAAAGTTTATTACAGAATAATTGGCAGTTGCGACAGTTTGAATTTGATCTTCCCCCTGTTACAATTTCCACAACATATACTTTTGAATTTGAAGGGACAACAGTATTGGATATGGATGAAATGATATTGTTTGGTGCTTGTTGTTTGCCAGATCCATGTTTGTTACAAGGTGGTGATTCGGATGGTGATGGTGTTTGTGCTGAAGAAGACTGTGATGATTCTGACCCAACCTTACCTGGAATTCCTTTTACCTATTGTAATGATGGAAATCCTAATACCGTTGAAGATTTGATACAAGCTGACAGTTGTACTTGTGTGGGAACACCGCCTATTTCTTGCAATACAGTTGTTATAGATGCAAGCCCTGGTACGATAGAGGTATCTGGACTTGTAGCTCCTATTACGCAAGTACAAATATTTAATGCCAGTTGGCAAACTATTTTTAATTGCTCTGGAAACTGTGGAGAAATCGAAGGTTTAGAGAATCTTCAAGCTGGTACTTACTTTGTAAAAGTAACCTTGTTTTCTTCTGGGTGGCAACCAATTTGTGTCGTCCAAGATTTCTTTACTATTGAAGGAGGTGCAAATTCTTGCGATGAAAATGGTGGTGACACTGATGGCGATGGTATCTGTGATGATATCGATAATTGTTTGGATGTACAAAATGCAAATCAAGCGGATGCAGATGGTGATGGAGTAGGAGATGCTTGTGATACCTCTGACGCTTGTTCAGATCTTAGTATTTCTGTTGAGGGCACTACTCTAACAGTAAATGGGTTGGATGGAGCTGCTATTTCGCAATTGCAAATATTTAATGCTAATTGGCAAGTTATTTTTGATTGTACACAAAACTGTAATGCAACAGAAATAGCAACACTACCAGAAGGGACATATCAAGTATATGTTAAATTTTATACAGCAAACTGGCAGCCCATATGTGAAGTATTAGAAACAATTGAATTAGAGGAAGTCGTAGTGACGATTCCTAAGATAAATATTGATGATGTTACTGTTAATGAAGCAGATTTTATTGCGACGCTTAACATAAGCCTTACAAGTCCATTAGGCGTTCAAATAGATTTAGACTTTATCACAACGGATGGTACTGCACTAGAAAATCAAGACTATTTTGCCATATTTGGATCGGTTACCATTCCTGCTGGATCTACTTCCATTTCATTAGAATTACCTATCATTATTGATGATGAGTTGCCAGAACTTACAGAATTTTTAGATGTGGAATTAGTAGAAAGAGAAGAAATAGAATTAGAAGATGGTATTGGAAGGATAACTATTTTAGATAATGACAATGATGTTGGACCCGATTGTAATAATGTAGATATAGTATTAGTCAATGATGTTCTTTCTGTTAATAATTTGGATGAAGCAACATTTAGCTTACTTAAGGTGACCGACGAAAATGGTTTGATTGTTTTTCAATGTCCAGCTTTTTGTTCAGCTTTTGAAACAACTACGCTTTTACCAGGAACTTACGAAGTTCTTGTTCAATTATTTTCTTCTGAAGGTATAGAAATTTGTTCTCGATCAGAAGTCATTATTGTCGCAGAAGACCCCTGCTTAAATAATGGTGGTGATACAGATGGCGATGGTATTTGTGATACCGAAGATAATTGTCCTGATGTCCCAAATACTAACCAACTCGATACTGATAATGATGGAGTAGGAGATGCTTGTGAAAATACGAATAATACTTGTACACCTATTACCTTAGTGCAGTGGTCTTTTGACGATTGTATAAGTATAGGCTCTCCTGGAAATGAAAACTGTTCAACAAATGACCCTACAATCGTCGACCCTGGAAATTGTCTTGACCTAAGCGCTTCGGCAACGTGTAATAATGCACTAGATTTTTTATGCTATGATTCCAATCCATTTAATGGAACAAGTGCTGTAGCTTTTGATTTAAGAAATGAAGCTATTCGTTTTGAAGTCGTAATAGATCCAGACCAAAATCAAGAAGGGTATCTTACTCGATTAGAATTGCAAACGCTTGTGCCAAGTGATGCAGATTTTGGAACGAATCCTAACGGAACATTCGAATTGAAGATTTATAATAATGATGATATAATTTATACAAGTGTCGAAAAAGAAGTCACTCAAAATATTTGGCAACAGCGTTCATTTAATTTAAATTTACCTGCTGCTTTGAGTATTGAAACTTATATTTTTGAGTTTTCTGGTACTACATTAATAGGAATTGATGATTTGAAATTAATCGGAATCTGTTGCGAACTACCAGGTGGACCTTGTACTGATGCAGGTGGTGATACCGATGGTGATGGCATCTGTGATGATGTAGATAACTGTCCAGACGAGCCTAATCCTGACCAAGAAGATAGAGACGAAGATGGTATCGGAAATGCGTGTGAAGAAATAGATGGAACAAACCCTTGTACTATTGGTCATGTAGTGAGTACCGAACCATACGAAGTTTATTTCTCAGGCTTAGATGCTTCTCCGATTGTGATAGCAAAATTATTTGATAAGCATTGGAATACGGCATTTAGTTGTACAGCAAATTGTCCTCCAACAGTTACAGTTTCAGCTATTGATGCTGGACCTTGTTATTATTCAATCTATTATTACACGGCTAACTGGCAACCTATTTGTGAAGTTAATGGCTATGTAGATGTACTAGGAACATCTAACTTACAACAGTCAGATCTTTTCTTTTCTTCTGCTGTACAAATGGGTAGAGAAGTGTCTATTGATTGGGCAACGAATACCAACTGGAAAGAAGATCATTTCATAATCGAACGCTCAAACGATAATATCAATTTTGTTGAATTAGGAAAGGAACATCCAAGTACTTTGGTTAATGATCAAACTTTATCTTATAAGCTACTAGACCATCAACCATTCCAAGGAGATAACTACTATCGTATTAAACAAATTTTTAAAGATGGTAGCAGCCAATATTCGGAAGTGCATAAAATCAATTTTGATTTAAATTTAGAAGCCATTCGTTTATTACCAAACCCAACAAGTGGAAATGTTGCCCTTAGCTTACAAGCATATAAAGGCGAAGCTGTAACCGTAAAAATTTACAATACGCTTGGACAATTGATGACGGAGCAAGAAATTGCAGAAGCACCTTTCACGCCAATTCCTTTTGATGTGTCTACTTATAAAAGTGGAATATATCAAGTAGTCATTTTAATAGAAGGTAGAAAAGCAGTTACCAAAAAACTTGTCGTACAACAATTATAATCTACAGGAACCAAATACTAGTAGATCTAGAATAGCATATTTATCAATATACTCTAATTGATAATAAGAGGTCGTTAAGGGAATAAATTAACGACCTCTTTTCTTATATACTGTAACCAAACGATAGCTACTAACGATGATCCTAAAACCGAATACCAGTAGGTATACTTAATATTTAAATTCAGAAAAAAGTTGTAATTTTATCCATTGATATGGAACAAGTAAATTTAGATATACAACACGCAATTAGGAAGTATTTTCCTGCCATAACAGAAAAAGCACTGCAAGAAGAAATCGCCTCGGTAGGGAAGGTGCTATCATTTAAAGCAGGTGAACGCATTATGGATTTTGGAGCTTATGTAAAGATGGTTCCTTTGCTTATAAATGGGAGTATAAAAGTAGTGCGAGAAGATGATGAACAAGATCAAGAATTGTTTTTATATTTTTTACAAGCTGGCGAAACTTGTACGATGTCTTTTTCTTGTTGTATGATGAACAAGCAAAGTGATATCCGAACAACTGCTGAAGATGACACAACTCTTATTGGTATTCCGATAAAATATATTGATGAATGGATGATGAAATATCCAAGTTGGAAAAACTTCGTGATGCGCTCTTACGATCAACGCATGCAAGAGCTAGTAAAAACCATTGATAATATCGCTTTCTATAAGTTGGATGATCGTTTACTTCACTACCTCCAAGAAAAAGCAAAAGCCTCTTCGTCTTCTACCATAAATGCTACCCATCAAGAAATCGCACAAGATATGAATGCCTCACGAGAAGCCATTTCGAGATTACTCAAAAAATTAGAAAAAACTAATCATATCAAATTAGGTAGAAATAAAATAGAACTCGTACAATGAGTCATTAATATTCGAAAACTGCCTCGGTTGCTGTATAAAAAATGTTAATGATATTTTAAATTTTATCTAAACGTTTACTTTTATTGCCTTAATGTGATCTTTATCACAAGTAATACCGTATAGAAGATATATCTTGCCAAAAATTAAAGATATGAAGGAGTATTTCCCTATTTTAAAATGGCTGCCCACATACAATTCACAAGATTTTCGAGGAGATCTTGTTGCGGGTATCACTGTAGGCGTTATGCTCATACCACAAGGGATGGCTTATGCTATGCTAGCAGGAATGCCGCCTATCTACGGATTGTATGCTTCGATTTTGCCTCTTATATTGTATGCCATTTTGGGTACTTCTCGTCAATTGGCTGTAGGGCCAGTTGCAATGGTCTCCTTATTAATCGCAGCAGGAGTAGGAACAATGACAGAAGTTGGGAGCGATGAATATATTCAACTTGCGATTTTATTGGCCTTGATGGTAGGGCTTATTCAATTCCTAATGGGCGTTTTTCGGTTGGGCTTTTTAGTCAATTTTCTTTCACATCCTGTAGTGAGTGGTTTTACCTCAGCAGCAGCTTTGATCATTGGCTTTAGTCAACTCAAACATTTATTAGGTATCGAAATCGCTCGCTCCAATCATATTCACGAAATACTTTATCAAGCTTTCAAAGGTATTGGAGCTACCAATCTTTATACCTTAGGCATAGGACTAGTTGCTATCGGAATGATTTTAATGATCAAACGCTTTCAACTTAAGATACCTGGTCCTTTAGTCGCTGTTGTTTTCGGAATAGTAGCAGTATGGATTTTTGGACTAGATCAGCAACAAGTAAAAATAGTAGGAACGGTTCCTGATGGTTTGCCCATTCCTTCAATCCCAACCTTAAATTGGGTGCACATCAAATCATTACTACCCATTGCATTGACCATTTCGTTTATTAGTTTTATGGAAAGCATAGCGGTAGCAAAAGCAATTCAGAGTAAACACAAAGATTATGAAATAATCCCTAATCAAGAATTGATTGCTTTAGGCATAGCAAATATTGGTGGTTCATTTTTGCAATCATTTCCTACAACAGGTGGTTTTTCAAGAACTGCTGTTAACGATCAAGCTGGGGCGAAAACAGGTTTTGCATCTATAATTAGTGCGGTACTTATTATGTTGACGCTTTTATTCCTAACACCTCTTTTTTATTTTCTACCAAAGGCAATTTTAGCTTCTGTCATAATGGTAGCTGTTTTTGGATTGATAGATATCAAAGAAGCTTATGCCTTATGGCACCATTATCGACCAGATTTTTGGATGCTTATCGCTACCTTTTTTGGTACCTTAATCTTGGGAATTGAAGAAGGTGTTTTAATTGGTATTGCACTTTCTCTAGCACGTATTGTATATCAAACCACGAAACCACATATAGCTGTACTCGGCAAAATTCCTGAAAAACCATACTACAAAAATGTCAATCGTTTTGAAGATTTAGAAGTTCGAAAAGATATATTAATTGTTCGTTTTGATGCTCGTTTATACTATGCAAATGTTAGTTATTTTCTAGACGAACTAAAATTGCTTATTGCTGAAAAAGGAGACAACTTAAAATTGTTTATACTTGATGCTGATTCGATGAACGGCATAGACAGTGCGGGGGTACATGCTCTGGAAGAATTATCGACCTACTGTGAGACTAAAGAACTTCAGTTTTATATGGCAGAGGTAAAAGGTCCCGTTCGGGATATTTTGCACCGTTGCGATTTTTTTGAGAAAATAGGAAAAGAACAATTTTTCCTCAAAGTTCAACATGCTGTAGATGCATACGACAAAAAATTAGCAGAAGAGTATAGGGCATATGCTTTACAAACAAATGAGCCTAAAGAGGAAGAGGCTAAAAATAGTATAAAAAAAACGCTAAAGTGATAAATGTCACAGTTTATAAATCAAGAAAGCTATTTCTTTGTAATAGAAATTAAAAAAATAAAAAATTCTTTAAAATGAAAGTAGAACAAATATATACAGGATGTTTAGCTCAAGGAGCTTACTATATCGAAAGTAATGGCGAAGTTGCTATCATCGACCCTCTTCGTGAAACTGCACCTTATATCCAGAAAGCAGAAGAGAATGGTGCGACCATTAAATACATTTTTGAAACACATTTTCATGCAGATTTTGTGTCGGGGCATTTAGACTTAGCTAAAAAAACAGGCGCTAGAATTGTCTACGGACCAAATGCTGAAACGGCTTATGAAAAACATTTAGCAAAAGATGGAGAAGAATTTAAATTAGGCAATCTTACTTTTAGAGTATTGCATACGCCAGGGCATACCCCTGAAAGTACAACCTATTTATTGCTAGATGAGACAGGAAAAGAATATGCGATTTTTACAGGCGACACCCTTTTTATCGGCGATGTAGGTCGACCAGATTTAGCACAGAAAACAGGAGAAACAACAAAAGAAGATTTAGCGGGTTGGCTATTTGATTCTTTACGAAATAAGATTATGACTTTACCTGATGATGTGATTGTTTATCCTGCACATGGAGCTGGTTCAGCATGTGGCAAAAGTATGAGCAAAGAAACATGGGATGTATTAGGCAATCAGAAGAAAACGAATTATGCCCTTCGTGCTGATATGAGTAAAGAGGAATTTATCAAAGAAGTAACGGATGGATTAATGCCTCCTCCAGAATATTTTTCTAAAAATGCGCAACTTAATAAGAGTGGTTACGAAAGTATTGATGTCGTAATGGAACGAGGAGCGCAAGCTTTATCTCCTGCAGCATTCGAAGTAGCAGCCAACGAAACAGATGCCTTGATTTTAGATGTTCGTGATAAAACTACTTTTGTAAAAGGCTTTATACCGAATTCTATTTTTATTGGATTGGATGGAAGTTTTGCTCCTTGGGTTGGTGCGCTTATTCCCGACTTAAAACAAACCATATTAATCATAGCTCCTGAAGGAAGAGAAGAAGAAACAGTAAAACGATTAGCACGTGTAGGTTACGATAATTCTATCGGATATTTAAAAGGAGGATTTGAGGAATGGAAAGCAGCAGGTAAAGAAATTGACCAAATAGAAACAATAGGCTTAGCTGAGTTTGAAACAGCTTTTGAAAATCAAGAAGTAGAAAATTTATTAGATGTTCGAAAACCAAGTGAATGGTCAGGAGAACATATCGAAAATGCTCAAAATTTTCCACTAGATTTTATCAATCAACACATGAGTGAAGTAGATAAAAATAAATCCTATTTTATGCACTGCCGTAGTGGTTTTCGTTCTACAGTAGCTGCTTCTATTTTGAAAGCAAGAGGCTTCGAAAACCTTACGAATGTGCATGCTGCTTTCGATAATATTGCTGTATCTACTATTCCAACGACGGATTTTGTTTGTCCTTCTACTCTAAAGAACAAGTAAAATGAGTAGGTTGTTTTAGTCCAAGCACTTAAAATGACACAGAAACAAAAGTGCTTTTTGAGCTGAATACATTATCGAGATTTTATATGAAAAGATCAGTTAAATTCAATCGTATTGGCTCAAGATGAATACAGAAAAATTTGGACAACTCTTCAAGAGTTGGTCATATTATAAATGATTGAATTTTATCTGTTGTACGAAAAACTATAGTCTTAAAAACAGTCTTTTAAAAAAAAATAATCATGTTAGAATTTATAAGTCAACCTTGGCACTGGTCTATATCAGGATTAATGATTGCCTTTGTCATGTTTTTACTAATTTATAACGGACAACGTTTTGGAGTATCATCTTCTTTCAAAGCGATGTGTTCTATTGCAGGAGCAGGAAGTGTTTTTGATTACTTTAAATACGATTGGAAATCACATGATTGGCTGCTTGTATTTGTTATAGGTGCTATAATTGGCGGAGGAATAGCAGTTAGTTTTTTAGCAAGTCCAGAACCAGTCCAACTATCATCAGCCACTGTTACCGATTTGCAAACATTAGGGATAAAAGTGCCTACAACTAATAGTGAAGGGATGGGTTTTATTCCTCACGATCTTTTTAATTTTGAAAACCTACTAAGCCTCAAAGGAATTTTACTAATGGTTGTTGGTGGCTTTTTTATAGGTTTCGGTACACGTTATGCTGGTGGATGTACATCAGGTCATGCTATTACAGGTTTGTCCAATTTGCAATTACCTTCCTTAGTTGCTGTTATTGGTTTTTTCATTGGAGGTTTAATTTCTACCTTCTTATTATTACCCTTTATTTTGTCTTTGTAAAAAAAATAATTATGCGGTTGATACGTTTTTTAGCTATTGGAATTTTATTTGGGATAGTCATGACGAAATCGGAAGCAGTTTCATGGTTTAGAATTCAAGAGATGTTCCGTTTTCAGAGTTTCCATATGTACGGAATTATTGGAGTGGCTGTAGTAGTTGGTGCACTGATGCATTTTTTCATTAAATCAAAAGCAATGAAAAATAGTACAGGAGAAGTTATCCAATTTTCAGATAAACCCAAAACATATATTGCCAGCATACTTGGCGGAACTTTTTTTGGATTAGGATGGGCATTAACAGGAGCATGTCCAGGACCATTATACACCTTGCTAGGTCAAGGAAATTTGATTATCTTAGTAGTTATAATGAGTGCTTTGTTAGGAGCTTTTACTTATGGTGCTTTGAGATCGAAGCTACCACATTAAGCATAAGAAATTGGTCATTAAGTACACTGTAACAAAAGTATAAATGTAATTTTGAATGAGGGATTTTTCTTTTTAATCAAGGCAAGGTACTAGGTATAGTAAGTTTTAATCTAAAAGAATTCCCTGATGCTTGCGTCGGAAAACTATTCAACGCTAAGGATTGAGGTTGCGATACCCGTACCCTAGGGTCGGGGTAGTTCATTTTAAATAATACTTAGGCAAAGCACTTTTTTATTAATGATAGTATAACTAATAGTACAATGTCTAATTTGAAATTAGTGCATTAAAAAAGATAAATATATGAATGAAAACTCTTAGCACCGCTATATTATTCTGCTTTATTATTTTATGTTCTTTTGCTCAAAAAGAACCTGTCGAACCCTATACAGAAGAACAACTAGGTCAAGCATTATTTTTTGATCCTATCCTTTCATTAGACAGCACGATTTCTTGTGCATCATGTCATAAACCCGAGTTTGCTTTTGCTGATACCGTTGCTTTTTCAAAAGGAGTGGGCGATAGTCTTGGTATTCGAAATACTCCATCTGTAATGAATATTACGTATCGTCCGTTTTATTTTTATGATGGTAAAGTAACAACTTTAGAAGAACAAGCGATATTCCCTATAGAGAACCCAATCGAAATGCACCTCGATTTTAAGGAAGCACTTCGACGACTTCAAGGGAGTGAGCTGTACAATGAATTATTTAAACAAGTTTTTCAAGATGCTCCAGATTCGAGTAGTTTAGTACGTGCTTTAGCAAGTTTTCAAAGTACCTTAGAAAGTGATGGCTCTGCTCCACACGATCAATGGATTAGTGGTAATAATCCTGATGCGCTTTCGCCTTCCCAATTACGAGGTCGTGAAATCTATTTTGGTAAAGCAAAATGCAGTGAATGTCATTTTGGAGTAGATTTTACCAATGATGAATTTCGGAATATCGGTTTATATGATGGTAAAGAATTAAACGATACAGGGCGTTTTGCTATCACAAAAGATTCTTCCGATTTAGGAAAATTTAAAACTCCAGGTCTTCGTAATGTAGCACTTACTGCACCTTATATGCACAATGGTCAATTCAAAACCCTAGAAGAAGTAATTGACTTTTATAACCAACCTTATAATGTTGTATCCCAGCCAATAAATATGGATACGTTGATGTTAAACCCACTTCATTTGAGCCAAGAAGAAAAGACTGATCTAGTTGACTTCTTACATACGTTGACAGATGAAACGTTTAACTTTTCTATGAATTAATAGTTGCGATAGACTGAATGATAGCTAACATTAGAAATCTTCAACTTGTTTTGTATATTGCAGTTCATTAGACTTAATACAGGTTAAAATGAATCAAGGCAATCTGTGTTCAAGAAATAGGTGCAAACCTGCATAAGATTTGTTGCAGGTTTTGTGAAAAAATAATATATGAAAGACATTCTACTCCTCAGCTTTATCCTATTCATCGGATGTTCTCCTAATAAAAGAATGTCGTCGCAACAATCTAAAGCAATACAAGGCGAGACCTTTAAAATAGCATTCGGCTCTTGTAGTAATCACGAGAAAAAGCAAAAACTATGGGATGATGTCATTGCCGAACGACCAGACCTTTGGATTTGGTTAGGGGATAATATCTATGGAGATACCGATGATATGGCTTTGTTGAAATCAAAATACGATAAACAAAAAGCAGATCCATTATACCAAAAATTAAAAAAACAAACTAGAGTATTAGGTGTTTGGGATGATCATGATTATGGGATGGATGATGTGGGAAAAGAGTTTCCTAAAAAGGCTGAAAGCCAACAACTTTTACTCGATTTTTTAGATGTACCCAGCGATGACATTCGTAGGACTCAAGCAGGTATTTATAAGAATGAAATAATCGAACTAGAAGAAATGACGATTAGTATTTTGTTGTTAGATACCAGATATTTCAGGGATTCTATTTTTGGAGGTTCCTTTTCTCGTATTCCAAATCCAGATGGAACTATACTTGGTGAAGTTCAGTGGACTTGGCTTGAAAACGAATTTAAAACTTCAACAGCAGACATTCACATTATTGCAAGTAGTATTCAAGTGATTCCCGAAGAACATATTTTTGAAAAATGGGCTAATTTTCCGAAAGACCGAAAAAGACTTTTTGACCTTTTGCTGAAATACGATGTGAAAGCACCGATATTTATAAGTGGAGATCGACACCTAGCAGAGATTTCGAAACAAAAAATGGAAGGCGAAACATTTTATGATATTACCTCTAGTAGTCTTACACATAGCATCCCTATTCGAATAAGAAACAAAAATCGTCACCGCATTGGTAAAACGATTTTTAAAGAAAATTATGGTATCATTGAAATCTCGAAAAACGATCAATCACAAATAAATGCTTATATAAAGTCGAATGGTCAAATAGTCAGACAGTTTGAGCAAATTGTTTTTTAGTTTTGAAAACACGAAATTTCTTCTTAACTTGTAATGGCAAATACTTCTCTAATGTATTTATCAACCGATAAATAATTTCTAAACTACTTCCTAAAATAGGATTCATCAGTGAATTAATAATCGTTTTTCAGGCATGATTTAACGCATGTCGTGGAATTTGCTATTTTAAAAAACGAAATTAAAATAACCTTAAAAATAGAAAAATGAAAAAGAAATTACACACCCTTAGTCTGTTTCTATGCATAGTACTCTTTCCTATTTTTTTAACAGCACAAATAAGTTGTTATGATCAACTTAATATCTCTTTAGATGGTAACGGAGAGGCAACAATTTCACCTGATGTACTAGATGCTAGTGGTTCTGGATCTATTTATCTTTTATCTTTCTCGTCAGATGTCAATGATGTTACTCGAACATTTACTTGTAATGATGTCGGTAATCCAATAACCTTATTTCTTTATGCAACCGATCCTTATTCAAGTGAACAAGTTAGCTGTTGGTCTACGATAACTATCGAAGATAAAGTAGCACCTCAATTAACTTGTCCACCTGATGTTACTGTTTTTTGTGGAGCAGATATTAATGATCCTTATATAGTGGGCGAACCGTCTGTATCTGATAATTGTTCTTTTGCAATTACGCAAACCGATGTAGAATCGCTTGACAATTGTGGTGAAGGAACGATTGTTCGTACCTTTACAGTACAAGATATAGGTGGCAATGAGTCCTTTTGTTCTCAAGTAATTAATGTTGTTAATGGAGGTTTTTTTGGTGAAACAGATATTACTTGGCCTATTGATGTAGATATTGATTGTAGTGCTACTTCTACTGATCCTTCAAATACGGGACTACCTATTATAGATGATGACCCAAACTGTAGTCAAATCGTCTATTCTTACCAAGATCAAATACTCTTTTTGGGATCAGATTATTGCTTCAAAATATTACGGAATTGGACGGTGGTAAACTGGTGTGATGAAAGTACCTATTCATATGATCAAGTTATTCGAGTAAGCGATATTACGGCACCTACTATAATTTGTGATGATTATGATCTTGTTTGTACTGGTTACCAAAATTGTGATAATCCCTTTTATTTTATAGAAGTTGATGCTACAGATGAATGCTCTACAGAGCTTACCTATCAAGCAGAAATAGACTGGTATTCTGATGGGGTTTTTGATATGATTTTTAACACGAACTCTATTTATACAGATTATCCGATGGGAACACATCTAGTTTTATGGACGGTTTCAGATGAGTGTGGTAATTTATCAAACTGTTGGCAAACGATAGAAGTAATGGATTGTGCAGCACCGACAGTTGTATGTACAGCCGATCTAAATGGAACATTGTCATCTAATGGTACTTTCGTCTTGGATGCTTCGGAGCTTGATGCAGGTAGTTTCGATTTTTGTAGCTTAACATTGACTTACTCTTTTTCAACTGATCCAACAGATAATATAAAAACATTTACGTGTAATGATGTGGGCACAAATACACTAAATCTATGGGTAACAGATGATAATGGAAACCAGAATTCTTGTTTTTCTGTTCTTGTATTGGATGATCCTTTGGGTGTTTGTGTGCCAGGTGCATGTGATGTTCCTAGTAATACTTTAGCTACAATTTTAAGTGGTAATTCTGTAAAATTAGATTGGGATGCTGTTGCAAATGCAACTAAATATAGAATTCGCTATCGAATAATAGGATCGAGTTCTTGGGCAGAAGTGAACAATACAATTAATTATAGATTCCTAAATAATTTACAACATGGTACAACGTATCAATATGGAATTAAATCAGTTTGTGATAGTGGAAATTCGGCTTGGAGTCCAACAGCCACCTTCACGACTACTCTAGGAGAATTCTGTGATATTCCATCTGCCTCTACAGCTAATCCATCTTCTTCAACAGCGATGTTAAATTGGGTCTCTAACCCTGATGACATTAAGTATAAAATTAAGTACAAAACGGTATCAGGTGGAAGCTGGATTACTCTTACTATTAATTCTCCAGCAGCAAGTTTGACCGCTTTATTTACAGGTACAGATTATAAATACAAACTGAAAACGAAGTGTTCTGGTGGATGGACAAACTGGTCAGTAAATTACTTTTTTACGACGCTAGCATCTCGTTCAATTCAAGAACAAACGAGCTTTGAATTATATCCCAATCCTGCTCAAGATTTTATAAAACTATCTTTTGATCAGCAGCTTCCAATTTCAATACGAATCATGGACTTAACAGGAAAAATAGTCTATTCGTCTGAAAATGCAAATGGTTCTAATCGTATAGATATTTCGAGTTTTGAGTCAGGTACTTATCTACTTCATGCTATTCAAAGCGATAAGGTTTATACTAAGAAATTTACGAAACTTAAAAGAGAATAGTTGAGTACCACTAGTAGAGTAGGCAAAATCAAGAATTGATTTTGCCTACTCTACTAGTGGTTATATAACCATTACGGAATTAGTTTTTTGATAGCGTTGGTGCCGAAGATGCACAGCAGATACAATCTGTATCGTCGCAATCGGCTAAGCCATCACCATCATCATCAAAACCATTATCACAAAGCTCATTGATTGGAAAGATTATTCCTGCATCCCAATTATTATCGATATCTCCAGCATTAAGTACAAAAAGTTCTGATAAACCAGTCCCCTTAGGATCTGAATCATTCGGATCGCTACCCGTAGAGCCTTGAGTCGTAAAACTATATCCACTAGGTAAAACGAATTCTATAAAATACTCTCCAATAGGAAGCCCATCAAAGAAGTAATAACCAGGTTGACCATTAATGCCATTTGTCGTTGTTGTACTAGCATATGGAACAACAGGCATATCACTCTGATAAATATTTACAAGAATACCATTGACTCCCATATTTGGTGGTTCATTTTGTATACCATCTAAGTTAGTATCATGCCAAATATAATTCCCTACAGATGCTGTAGGTGTTGGATAAATTCCTTGATCCCAAGAATAATCAAATTCATTTCCACTTAGAGTCGTAACTGGTACAATGGCAACATTTGCAGTATTATAAGTTGTAATAAAACCATCTGAATCTAAGTCATTTGATCCTTGATTAGCTGGTGAGGCTTGATGATTAGGTGGTAAGAAAAACACTGCATAATAATCACCGTCTTCTAAGTATGGAAAAAGATAGTATCCCCCGTTTGCTGTAAGTGTAAAATTAATAAATGTATCTTGAGCAGGTACAGCATATCCATCTCCATTATCTTTAAATAACTCAACACGTACACCATTTATTCCACTTTCTCCGACATCTTGAGTGCCATCCATATTAGTATCAATCCAAACAAAATCACCATAAACATTTGGAATAAGAGGATCTATCATAATACCTACTTTAAGAGGTTCGGCAGGTAATGTTTGTTGGTTATTATCGTTCCTAGTTGATATATAAGCGAAGGAGTTCCAGGCGATAGAATCGGGCAAAACACCTAAACCATCTAGCGCATTTACCGGAGCACGCATTGGCCATTCAAGTAATACTTCTTCGTTGGGATAAATGACTAAACCATCAAAAACAAATTTCAAGGATTGTACGCTTGTAATATCTGTTGGAGGTATCAATGACCAATTAGGAGCTTCACAACCTGCTGGACCTGAAGGATTTATTCCTTCTACGTCTCGACATGGATTACCAGAGGTACTATAATAAACCGTTACGCCAGGTGGAGCCATTACCTCACCTACCAAATTTGGTCGCCAACGGCTATCTCTATTATCACTCACCGTTACTCCCTGATCACCTACCATTGGTAAGATATCAATTACAGTAGTGTTTTCCATAATAACATTACCCGTATTACGTACATAAAGCTGATAATCTGCTATACCACCAGGAATGGTTAATGCCCTGTCTGGGTATTTGGTATATATGGAATCTACTTGTCCTTTTACCAGTTTTTCAGACTCTAAAGAAGGGTAGGGATTAATATCTAAAAGAGCTCTACCTGAGCAAAATAAATCTGTAGTGCTTCCATCATCATCAAAGTCAAATGTATCTCGTAGTACATATGAGTTTGCTGTACAGCCATTAGAACTTTCATTCAAAATGGAATATTCATTGGTAATGGTTTCAAATCCAGCAGGTGCAAATTCATCTATTACAACATCAAATTCAATAGTGAAAAATTCGGAAGGAGGCACACTATAACTAGCAGAGCCTGACCAATCCCATTGCAAAAAAGTACGACCAGTTCCTTTGTAATCATATATCAATCTAAAGTTAGGTTGAGGTACACCATCGGCATTCGTCAATACCCAAGAGTTGGTAATATAACTTAGTTCTGGCGGTAACAAATCAGCCATAATAGGATTATCAATTGGATCACTTACCGAAGAACTATTGTATACTTGTATTTTATACCTTACAGTATCACCAGGATTAAAAGAGCCTTTATAAAAATAGTCTGTACCTCCTCGCCAAACTTCTTTATTTGCTCCAGGAAGGTGACCAACTATTGGAGCATTTACATTAATATTGGCACAATCAACAGTTACAGTAGGACTCAGATCAGTATCAGATGTAGGATAAGCACAATTTGTCACGATACCTGGAGGTGCATTATCACGTACCCTAAAATGAAGGTTTATATCATCGTAACTAAAAAAACCTGAAGGAATATCGCGATAGCAAAATGAAACACTTGTGATGTATTCAGTTCCACCTACATTTAAGCCTAGATCTGTTAAGTATACCGAACCAAAATCCCAAATCGAAAATGGGGACCCAGGAACAATTTGGGAACCATTCAAGTTTGTAGTATATGTAATCGTTACCCGTTCTTCATAATCAACATTTCCCCGAGGACCATTATAAGCATAGTTTCCATGGTCAATTTGAGTAAGTTCGATCTCGGAAGGGATTGTATCTACAATACAAAAATTATAAAGAGAGTCAGTGCCTCGATTATAGAAGTGAAGACCATAATTTCCGTATTCTCCAGGATAAAATTCGTAAGCATTCGCATATTTTTCAAATTCTAATTCCACAAAGGGTGCGGGCAATATTGTTTGATCTTCATCATAAACAGTTTCGGGAAATTCTCCAACTGGATAATAAGTAAATGCTCCTTCATTTATAATAAGATCATTTGCAGAGTAATAAGGTTCTGGATATTCAACAACTACTTTGGGCCATCTACATTCACCTATATCCAAATTATAAAGATACATCGTAACAATATTCGTGACAGGATCATAACTATAATTGTTAACCTCTCTTACTTCATGCAAAATAGCATTAGGTAAAAGAGTATCTACAATAATTACAGAGTCGAGGTGTAAGACACCATAATAGTCGTAATTTTTATCATTACAAGCTTTGAAGGCATAACTCAAGACATTCTCGCCACCAAAACCTGAAGTAGTTTTATAATAATTGAAATCTTGAGCTGCTACAGCTACTGCCTCCGAATTGGTAGCAGTTACTGAAGGAGCATTCGAACTACTAATGGTAGCCGTATTATTCGCTACGGTTTCATTAGGTGTAAAACCTGCAGGAAATATAACATTGACAGTAACATTGCCAAAGGTACCAGCTGGAATAACATCTTGAAAGGTAAAGGTAACAGTATGGGTTCCACTATTATAGCTTTCATTGATAGAATGCGTAGAACCAATAAGACTTACAAATTCTAATTCTGGTGGTAATATATCTTCTAGAACGACATCATAACAATCATTTGTCGTGCTAGAACAACTGTAATTGAGCGTATAACTAAAAATTTCGCCAGTTAGCGGAGCTGTATTATCTACTGTTTTGGTTAATTCTAAACTAGCTGTAAGGTTAGCAGACTTCGCCCCATAGTTTAGGTTCTTGAATAGATCATTTACATTTTCAAATCCTATACTATAGGTGCTGAGCAGAATAAATAAAACAGAAAAGCTTAATGTATTTTTCATCAATAGTATTTCTCTTCAAAGAGCAATCAAGTCCATGAAAATAATTTTGGTAGATGAGCTATCTACTGATACAGTAGATACCTTGAAGAGAGCTAAAGGCTAATTTTTTAATTTGTAATGGAGGGAATTCTTTTAAAGAATATATTATAGTTAGTCAAAAACCATGCTAATAAAAGATAATTTCATCTAAAATCCATCAGTAGAAAGGTAGGTATCAAAAGAGTATCAATCATGCAAAAAATGTATGACGATTATCTATAAAAACAAAAAGCCTTACAAATCAATGATTTATAAGGCTTTATAGTTTTTAAGTAGTACCCGGGGCGGGAATCGAACCCGCACGGCCGTGAGGCCACAGGATTTTAAGTCCTGCGTGTCTACCAATTCCACCACCTGGGCAGGTTGGTTATTTTGCCAAAAATAAAGCCTTCTCGGTTGAAGGCTTTAAGCTAGAGCGAAAGACGGGATTCGAACCCGCGACCCCGACCTTGGCAAGGTCGTGCTCTACCAGCTGAGCTACTTTCGCTTAAGGTGACGCAAATATAGTAGAATCTTTGTCAATTTGTCAAAAAATCAAGCTATTTTTTTAAAACTTTTTTTCCACACTAAAAGTTCCTTTAAAAATAGGCTTTTCAGGCGAAAAAAAAATTATTAAAGTAATAGCTCTTTGTTATAATTAAAGAAATATCGATCACCAAGGCTAACAAGTAGTAAAGAAGCATCTTGAGCTTTGCATTCTTGGCTAATTAAATCAGTTGCAGCTTTTATATTAGCCTCATCAAGGTGGCTAAATGGTTCATCGAGCAGTAAAAAATCAAAAGGTTGGCATAATGCCCTTATTAGAGCTACTCGTTGCTGCTGTCCATATGATAATGTTCCACAATGTTGATTGAGTAAGACTTCAATACCAAGCTTTTTGGACATTTCCTTTATCTCATCTATCGTTTTATGCTTTTTTAGCTCTGTTTTGATAAGAATATTTTCTAAAGCAGTAAGCTGAGGAAATAGTCGTAAATCTTGAAAAACGATTGAAAAATGCTTCTGTCTACAGTCGGCCCATTCCTCTGAAGTAAAATTTCGAGTCTTTTTATCATTAAAAAGTATTTCTCCTTCATAATCTTTTCGGAGACCATATATAAGGTGTATCAATGTCGATTTGCCCTTACCTGATGGAGCAAGTAGTAGATATTTTTTACCTTTTTTAAAGTGAACAGTCGTTTTCCAAATTTGAGATCCTTGGCTAATGCTCTGTTCTGTTAAAGGAATCGGTTTTACTTGTTCTAACGTTAGCATACATTAAATAGTGTAAAGTGAAGTCAATCAGTCTGTTCAAATGTGTATAGAAAAGAATATTTATTTTATTGTCATCCAATATATAATGAATCCGCAATAGTTTTAGGATTGCTCAAGGTTCAAAGCGACTAACGATGCTCCTTAAAACCGAATACTGGTAGGTGCTTGGACAGAAGAAAGTAAGTTATTTTAGTCCAAGCACCTACCAGTATTCGGTTATCGAAATCATAGTCGGTTGCTCTCGTATGCCGAAAACCATTTTGGTTTTATAATATCGTTTTTTAGATATTAGCCTTTTTGGTATTATTCTTTTCGCTAAGGTAAGCCTTATTTAGCATTTCAAATAAGTTCTTTAGACTATTGATTTCTTTATCTTTAAAACGAAGTGTCATTTTTCCGTCCCTACGTTTAAAATTCATTTTAAAATCATCCATATCTATCTCTTCCAGATCAGAAATATCAGATAAAAATTCAAAATTGACATAAGAAGAAACGATATTACCAGCAAGCCAATCAGAGATGTCATTATCTATACGGTCTGCTTTTTTGAATCCACCCGATTTGATTGTTGCCAATATAGTATCATCATTTGAGAAAAAGATCATATCATCTTTTGTCAACATTTTTAGTGTACTATTTTGGTTGCTACTAGGTTTATTATAAGAATTAGAGTAGGGCATTCCAAAATCAGTGTCACCGATAGCATAAACACCATCTGCGGTTTTGGTAAGTACTTCAAATTCTGTAGCAAGATCAATAAATTGTTGAAGTGTTGATTGATCACTTATTTTAGCAGCTAACAATGCTTTTGGTACTTCTTTTTCTTCAGTAGGGTAAACCGCTACAGCCATATCACCATCTAAAGCTTTTGCCAAATCATCGACAGTCATTCCATACTGTTTTAAGAAATTATTGACAGGAGCTTTACCGAAAGGTCGTTCTGCTAGAACTTGATTGATGCCTTTGATGTCAAGAGCCATACTTGTAATCATTCCTAGGTTTTCGCTAGGAATATAAGGTGTAAAATCAGTTGTCACTTTATCTTTAAAAAATAGATCCAAATCACGTGTTAAGCCTTTCTTCAAAAATAGTTGTGAAGCACTATTGATTTCGCCTTTATCAAAATTGACAGAAGCGTGCATATAGTTATTTAGTAAGTCTTCAGGCTTAATTTTTAGTAAGCCAGCTAAAGATTTAAATTCAGGATTTTTAGCCAGTGCATTTGTGTTTACCCAGGATACGATATCATCACTATTGGCTAAACATTTTTTTAGATCGCTATTATTTGCAATAGAATTTTCTTTAGTTGTTTCGAAAAAACTATTGATAATAGCTTCAGAAGTGTTCGATGAATTGCCTGCACCAAGAATTACTTGCTGAGTATTCCAAGCAACCCCTCCTTTATTATCCATGATTGTTTTATAGTTGGATAGGGTAGATGCCTCACCAATATCAGATGCGGCTACTAATTGTTCAAATGCATCAACATCTGCTATAGAAAAGCTGATAGTAGCGAACTGATCGTTTGGGTTAGTTTCGCTTACATGATGCGTAATATAGGCATTTTTAGAAAAGTCTATTCCAGAGCTTTTAGGATCACGTAAAGCTTTTGCCATAACGGCATTTTCTTTTTCAACATCTTTCAGCATGTCTTCATAAAAAGCCATTTTACGCACCCGATCAAAATCTGCTTTATCCATTAGCTGTTGCAATTTTATAGCAGTTACAGCTGAAGCACTTTCAGGTATACTTGTTAATGTATCATTTTGAGGAAGCACTGTATCATTTTTACAAGCCACGAATAAAAACAATACAGGTAAACAAAGTAGAACGAATATTTTAGCTATTTTCATTATGGTATTGTATTAATATTTAATAATTAAATGCGCCAAGTTGTATTGACTCTACAATACTACGTAATAAAGTACTCTCATGTTGTTTGAATGGATGAAATGCCTTGAATTATCGACTGATTGGGGTTTTAACGGGGTATTGATTGAGGTATGGAATAAGAAATCCCGAAGGTTCCAATTGAACTTTCGGGATTTCTCGTATTTATCAATAATCAATAATTCCTTGCTAGGCCCGTTTTGCTTTTTCCCAAGTTACTGCTTGACGACCACCTATGAAGCGGAAGAACCCACGATATACAGCATAATTCATAATGCAGAAGTAGTAAGGAACAAAAAAGGCTTTAAACTTGATTTTTCTTTTCTCTAAAATAAAACCGCCCAAAGCAAGCAAGTAAAATATAGTTTGACAAGCTAACATAATCTGAAAAAATGGCAAACCTTTTAAAGCTAAAATAACATTAGTGATAAAGACAATTGGCAAAGCCATAGGCGTTAATGTCCAACGAAGTACACGATGTGAAATGTACTGGAATGTTAAAACTCCATACTTAAAAACATTGAGTAACGGCGTCATTCTCGAAACTGCTTGAAGACCCCCTGCAGCAATTCTAATTTTACGTTTCAATTCTTCCTTTACAGAAGCTGAAGGACCTTCAGCAGCAATTGCTTGAGGTTCATAAACGACTTTATATCCCTTTTGAGCAATTCCCAAAGTCATACAGAAGTCTTCAATAATAGTATCTTGAGGTACTGCTTCAAACAACTCTGTACGAATAGAAAACAATTCACCTGCTGCACCGACTACTGAGTACAATTCAGAATCCCATTTTTTCAAGGTAGATTCATATTTCCAATAGATACCTTCTCCAGCATCATTGGCAGCCCCTTTTTCTTGTAATTGAATACGCTTTTCACCAGCTACTGCTCCAACTTTAGGATCGAGATAGTGTCGAGCAATATTTTTAACGGCTAATTTATTCACAACAGTATTAGCATCTGTGTAAATAGTTACAGGCGTTTTTACAAATGGCATAATACGTTCTACCGCAGCAATTTTACCACGACGTGCATCATCATGAAATAGTTGATGACTGACTCCTGTAGGGAACGGATAATTTCTAATGGCATCAGTAGTACCGTCTTTAGAACCATCTGTTACAAAGAAAAAATGAATCCTATCTTTAGGATAATCAAAAGCTAGGCTGTTTTCGATTTTGTCAATAATCCAGCGTTCTTCATTGTACGCAGGTACGATGAATGTAACTTCGGGCCATTCTTCGTCAGTAGGAGCTGGAGGATTTGGAACTCCAGTAAAAAGACGTTTGATACGTACCAAAAAGAAAAGGACAATACCGTAGCCAACATAAGTGTAAACAACTAGTGCTAGGCAAATCCAAAAGATAATTTTTATAGTTGCAATTGTCATGAGATAAAATATATTGCATTATTGAATGCGCAAATGTAAGTAATTATTAGCGATCTGGGGTGGTTTTGTATAAAGGTAAATATCTATTACTCAAAAAGATATGGATGTTATTCCGTTCTTAAGCGAAAAATAATATCGTTTTGAGTAGTCGCTTTTTATGCTTTAGATAAAAGATTTAAAACAATCTTCTACTTTTTCTTGTGTAAAAATTATACCAACTATTCCATATGATTTGTATCTATAATGTTTGGTTTACAATCCTTTAAAGTCGGAGCTTTTATCGAATAGAATAATATTGCATGTTAAAATTACCTTGATAAGGGTATGATTCGTTACAAACTTTCCTTTATCTTTGAATTATATAAAAAACAACAAATCCTTTTACGACTTATAGAATAGATGTATTATCTTTACAACTATCAATAAGTATATTCTCATCCCCCTATTATCGCCAATACTGGTTAAAATTATTAAAAATAAATAAACTACTTAAATTCAATTGGCATTAAAATGCATGTAGCAAAGGCTGCTTTCATTTTTGTTTTTCGAAAAAGTATTTAGAAAGAAAATGGAATATTATTTTGTCAATTCCATAAAATACTTTCATTTGAATCAAAAAACTCCCAGACAATAAAATATAAATTCATTTACAAACAACTAGTAGCAAAATGTTTTTTACGCTACTAAATTAGTAGTGAGATAATCTCAAGACTTGAAGTGCTATAGTTAATGATTAAATGAGATTTTATTACTTTTTTTATAAGCTAAAATGTTACTTTTGCGACTCTTTAAGGTCTAAAAAGTGGATTTTAGAAAGTAAATGATTTGAGGATAAAAAAAATCTACACCAAATACACTCTAAGCAAATAAATTCAAAAAAAAATGCATTTAAAATGTCAAAGTTTTGAATACATTAAAATTTCGTCGTAAATTTATAGCTAGTGAGCTTTATATCAGAGAATTAAATATTATTAAAGAACACTGATTTTACATACGAAAAAAACAAATACCCAAACTTAATTTGGTATTTTGAGGAGATTTTGCAATAAAACCGTAAGCAAATTAAAAAATATAGATTTTTATACGCTGTATTTTTATGCATTAAAAGAGAAATTCCCAATAACCTCCCGAATGTTGTCCCTCAAACCCTTTGTCCCTTAACTGATTTGACAAAACAAACTTTGTAAGCTAAGTTTGTTTGACCCCCGTACTACTTACTTTAAAGTAGTTTCAGGTCTTCATTTTGATTAAAAATGGATGGCTGAGCTATTGTGTCGTACTACTCAAGCGCTGTACTTGAGCTTGTAAACGATTGAAATGTCATTTATAACAACTTTATAAAAGTAATACAGGAATTAAATACAATGATGGAAACAAGAAAAGAAATACTGATAATAGAAGATCATGATAGTTTACGACTCATAATGGGGCGTGTTTTAAGTAAAAAGTATTTAGTCCACACCCAAAAAGATGGGTTAGATGGAATTGCTTGGCTTAGAAAAGGCAATATGCCTGACCTTATTTTATTAGATATGTCAATGCCTAGAATTAACGGTGTAGAATTTTTATCTAATATCCGAAGTAGTGGTTTTTATGCTGATATACCAGTATTAGCTGTATCTGCTGAGGATGATACTTCTTTAGTCGAACAATGCCGAGAACTTGGCATCATAGACTTCATAAAAAAACCTTTCAACCCTAATAAGCTAGATGAAAAGATCAACCACATTTTCCAAACAATTGAATTTATAGAATAAACTACTACTTCTAAAACTGACAAAAACAACGGGAATTATGAACATTACTACTACTTCATCGAAAGTAAGTACGAAAGATTTACTTATTGTTGGGTTTGATAACAATTTTACTAGCAATTTTATTGATTCTACCGATTTAGATTATTACAATTGTCATGAATATGACGATTCGTCTAAAGCATTCAAATGGTTAACTAAAAGAGTAGAATTTAGAAAGACTCCCCTTGTTGGTATTATCTGTAGCTTAAAATTCTTAAAAAGTAATAGCTATAGTTTTGCTAAACAATTACAAAACCATGCTCAGCTAAGAAATATACCTCTTATTGCTATAGCAGAGAATGGCCTTTGCATTGAACAAAGCAAGGCTCTTAAATTAGGAATTGATGATTGTTATGTCTCACCTGCAGATTTTAAAAACATCAGAAAACGAATAGAATTCTTATTTCGTTTTAAGCAAGACTTTGTTAAACAGGAATTAAAAGAGCAAGAGCACTTGGAGTTTAAACTTCCTTTGGGCAAGCGTCTTTTCGATATTTTAGTTGCAGGTACAGTGTTACTATTTATTAGTCCTATTCTTATTTTGATTGCTATTTGTATCAAATTAGAATCTAAAGGACCTATTGTTTACCGCTCTAAACGAGTTGGTTCAGGCTACCAAGTATTTGATTTCTTGAAATTTAGATCAATGTGCCAAGATGCCGATGCCAAACTAGATAAACTTTCTCACCTTAATCACTACAGCCAAACAGGTAGTGAAAAGAAAGACGGTCCTTCTTTTGTAAAACTTAAGAATGATCCTCGAGTAACTAGAGTGGGTAAATTTATACGCAAAACAAGTATCGACGAAATTCCACAATTATTTAATGTATTACGTGGCGAAATGTCTATCGTCGGAAATCGTCCTTTACCTTTATACGAAGCTGAACAATTAACACAAGATGGTGCTGCTCGTCGATTTTGGGCGCCTGCAGGTCTTACTGGTCTTTGGCAAACAAGCGGAAAAGGTAAAGATAATATGACTACAGAAGAAAGAATAGAACTTGATGTAGAATATGCAGATAAGTATTCTTTAGGAATGGATTTCAAAATTTTATGTAGAACTTTACCAGCAATGGTTCAAAAAGAGGAGTAATTTTTGATTTATAGCTTTATATTATCGCTATAAATTGATCATAAAGCCTTTAACTATGCCTAAAAACCGACCACTTGTATCGTTAATAACGATTAACTATAATCAACTAGGTGTTACTTGCGAGTTATTAGATTCGTTAAGAAAAATTTCATATCCAAATTATGAAATCATAATAGTTGATAATGCTTCTAAAGAAAATCCAAAATATTATCTTGAAAAGCATTATCCTGAAGCTAAAGTAATCGTAAGTGAAGAAAACTTGGGCTTCTCAGGTGGTAATAACTTAGGAATAGAAGAGAGTAAAGGTGATTTTCTCTTTTTTGTAAATAATGATACCGAAATAAATGAATATGTCATTGAGCAATTGCTCGACATGTTTGATAAAATACCAAAGTTGGGCATGGTTAGTCCCAAACTTTGCTACTATCCAGAACACAAAAATTCTCCAGATATCATTCAGTATGTAGGTGCTACACCTGTCAACCCTTATACTGCTCGAAATACAACCTTGGGCGTATTGGAGGAAGATAAAGGGCAATATACTGAAGCAAAACCAACACCTTATGCACACGGAGCAGCAATGATGGTGCCTCGTGAAATCATCGAAAAGGTTGGTATGATGCCTGAAGAATTTTTTTTATATTATGAAGAATTAGACTGGTGCGAACAAATTAGACGCGCTGGGTACGAAATATACGTCGAGCCTAATGCGTTGGTTTATCATAAAGAATCTATTTCTATAGGAAAACTGAGTACTTTAAAAACATACTATCTTACCCGAAATCGAATTCTATTTATGCGGAGAAATAGAGGAAGGGTACAAGTTTTTATTTTCTCTTTATTTCTTCTTTTTTTTACAATACCCAAAAATGTACTGCTTTATCTTATTCGAGGTGATTTTCAACACCTCAAAGCTTTTGTAAATGGGATAACTTGGCATTTTAGTAATGGAAAAATAAAAGAGAAAACTAGAATTCCCGTATCTGTTTAAATTTATTCAATCCGTTAACCGTTTTATATTAACTTAATGCGATATATGGACAGTCTATTGTCTATTTATACATTTTTGGATAAAAATTTGTATAGATAAAGACTAGTAGTAAATAATAAGTCCATAGATAAGGCATACATGTTGCCAATACCCTAACAAACAACTATTTTTGCAGTAAAATAAAGTGTCATTTGATGTATGTAACATCTTTGAACAATTACTAAATTATGGAGGTGATAAATCTTATATATGTTATTCTAAGTGGAATATTAATATTTTTCTTAGTTTTTCCATTCATTACTGTTCTTTTGTCCTTGTTGACAAAGGAAAAAGTAGATGATGTCGAAAACCCAAAGGAGTTTGATTATGCCTGTATTATTACTGCATACAAAAATGCTGAAATTACTCGTCCTCTAATAGAATCGTTGGTTAAGCAAAACCATAAAAAACACCATATCTATTTGGTAGCCGATAATTGTGATCTTACAGGCTTTGATCTCGAACATGAAAAATTGACTGTATTTTGCCCTGATCCTCCTTTAAATCTAAAGGTAAAATCAATTATTCATGCAGTCGAAAACTTTGTAAGAGACCATGACTATATCGCTGTTTTTGATGGTGATAACCTTGCGCATCCAAATTTTTTGACAGAAATAAACAAGTATGCTAATAATGGCTATCGCTCTATACAAGGGCAACGTACAGCCAAAAATTTAGATACTTTTTATGCTTGTGCCGATTCTTTAGGTGAGTTTTATAAAAACTATATCGACCGCTATGTGCCTTATCGTTTAGGATCATCTTCAGTGATATCTGGATCAGGAATGGCCGTAGAAGCAGACTTGTATAAATCGTATTTATATTCGCCTGAAATAGAAGAAGGAAAGCATCTTTGGAAAAAAATGCTGCAAGAAGATAAAATCTTGCAAAATGTTTTATTAGCAAAGAAAGAACGAATCGTCTATGCTTGGAATGCTGTAGTTTATGATGAAAAAGTAACCTCTGGAGACCAAGTACAAACACAAAGAGGGCGTTGGATTTATTCATACTTCCAAAACCTTCCAAACTCTTTAGGATTAATATTTAAAGGAATTGGAAATTTCAGTTTTAATCAAATCCTTTTTGGTATCACTACGGCTTCTTTACCTTTATTTATTTTGGTTTTTATTGCTATCTTTACTGGCGTTTTAGGATTAGTTATCAATCCTGTTGTAGCGCTTTCGCTTTTCGGAGCATTAGCAATATTTGCAGGTAATATACTTCTAGTCCTTTACCTATCTAAAGTACCAAAACCGGTTTGGAATGCAGTATGGGGGATGCCATTTTTCGTTTGGAGACAAGTACTAGCGCTCTTTAAAATGAAAGACCCTAATAAAAACTTTAAACATTCAGAGCATACAAGAAAGTATACTATTGACGAAGTTTTAAATAAACAACCGGAACATGAACTCGATCACCAAGAAAAAACCCAATAATCAAGCAACGAATATTATTGATATGTCCATCAAAAGATCTAAACCGTACATTTATCTGTACCACAATTTTTACAAAAAGGCTAAGTTTCCTTCTTTTGAACATGCAATTGATCTTTATGCCAAAAATAAAGATAGTGTATTCTTTATTCAAATAGGTGCTAATGAAGGTTCTACAGAAGATCCTTTATATAGACATATTCGCCTTAAAAATTGGAAGGGTATTCTGGTAGAACCACAAAAAGACGTATTTGATCAATTGGTGTCTAACCACCAAAGTAATTCAAATCTTATTTTTGAAAATGTAGCAATTTCTTCACAAGAAGAAGTCAAGAAATTTTATTTCATCGAACCAAGTCCTGATGTGCCTGTTTGGGTATCAAAACTTAGTTCTTTTGATAAGAAAATTACAAGTGAAGTTGTTGAAAAATTCCCACAGGCAAAAGTAGTAAGTGCTGATATGCATTGTACAACAGTAAAGTCGATGGTGAAAAAGCATAACATTAAGAAAGTAGATTTGATCTTGATCGATACAGAAGGCTTTGACTATGAGATTTTGAAAACAATAGACCTTAAAACACTAAAACCAGAAATGGTTGTTTTAGAACATCGTCATCTTTCTGCCGAAGATCAAAACGCAGCGATCAAGCAGATGAAAGATGCAGGTATGTATGTTTTCAAAGACGAGCACGATACTGTTGGTTTCACCAATCCTGCAGTAAAAGAAGCTTATTCTAATCATCTTGTATAGTTAAAAAATATTGGGTAAGCATATGAAAAAGACCATGCTAAGCCTATCTCTGTTACTTAATTTTTTTCTTATAGCAACGTTTATCTACCTAATCAATGCATTAGGAGGGATCAATTACGTATTGTTTAAAATGAATAATAGAGGTCAAACAGGTGTATACGTTCATCGCAAAAATTTATTTGAAAAATTGCCTGCTTCAGGAAATGGAATTATATTTTTAGGCGATAGTATCACTGAAGCATGTGAGTGGTCGGAGTTGTTTGATCAACCTAATATCATCAATAGAGGAATAGCTGGTGATATGACTGATGGCATACTAGATCGCTTAGATGTAGTAACAGCAACTCAACCTAGTAAAATATTTTTAATGGTCGGTGTCAATGACTTAATCATGTATAAGCCAGACTATATCACGGATAATTATAAAAAAATTCTCGAAAACATCCGCCAAAAAACTCCAAACACAGAAATTTTCATTCAAAGCGTCTTACCTGTCAATAATAAGATTAGAGAAATAGGAATCAAGAACAAAGACATTACAAAAATTAATCATACTTTACAGGAGTTTGCTTCCGAATTCGGTATAATTTATGTTAATTTACATTCAATAGTGTCTGACAAAGACGGTAATCTAAAAGCTGATTTTACAAATGATGGTATCCACTTGAATGGAAGTGCTTACCTTGCTTGGAAAAAGGCTATAGAACAATACGTCAAAAGCGAAGGCTAATACTGGAGCTTTTGTAGAGTAGAAGAAGGAATTAAAATAAAAGTGAAAATGAAAAATATATTGCTTTTAATTTTTACTTCTTTACTGTTATTGATTAAACGTTTCTCTTCAACATTGAGAAAACACTCGTAAGTTTTATGATTTTTAATAGC
>JAHDIP010000004.1:29578-73238 GCA_020630735.1 Saprospiraceae bacterium
AACGTTTCTCTTCAACATTGAGAAAACACTCGTAAGTTTTATGATTTTTAATAGCCTAGCGTTTTTTGTATTTATAGGTATTTTCTTGCCGCTATACTTTGCTTTAAAAGGTAAAGCACGGCTATTCCTTTGTTTGTTTGCCAGTTACTTCTTTTATGGATGGTGGGATTGGCGTTTTCTTAGCCTCATTCTTTTTTCCACTCTTATTGATTACTTTATTGGTCTAAAGCTTGAAGAAACAGAGGAACCAAGTCAGCGCAAACGACTACTGTCTACCAGTATGATCGTAAACCTTGGCTTTCTTGCTTTTTTCAAATATTTCAATTTCTTTATCGACTCTTTTCAAGAAATGATGCTTTCCTTAGGTGTCGAAGCATCTTGGAATACGCTGAATATTATTCTGCCTGTTGGTATATCATTTTATACCTTCCAGTCGATGAGTTATACCATTGATGTCTATTACCGAAAAATAAAGATAGAGCGAGACTTCGTTCGTTTTGCTACTTTTATATCCTTTTTCCCTCAATTAGTGGCAGGACCAATTGTTCGAGCGATAGATTTTTTACCACAATTCCAAGAAGATAAAAAGTTTGAATGGGATCGATTTACATCTGGTTTGGGACAAGTACTTTGGGGCTTTTTTAAGAAAGTGGCTGTAGCTGATTCTTTAGCTCCATTTGTTGATCAATGTTTTGCATCACCTGGTGGTTTTTCTTCCTTGCATTTGACGATAGGTGTTATATTTTATTCTTTTCAGATTTATTGCGATTTTTCTGGTTATTCTGATATTGCCATAGGTTTGGCTCGAATAATGGGATTTGATTTTCCTGATAATTTTAGAACACCATATTTCTCCAAAAATTTTAGTGAGTTCTGGACAAGGTGGCATATCTCACTTTCCAGTTGGTTGAGAGATTATTTATACATTCCATTGGGCGGAAATAGAGAAGGGAGTTTTGGTTCCGTTTTCTTTATTGTGTTGCCTATGCTGTTGGTCGTTGGGCTAACAGGTTGGTGGTGGCTCTTACTCATTTATGCTGTAGTGTCTTTTATCTCCTGGCGATATATGCAACAGGGTGAAAAAAACAAAAGAACCATGTTCAACTATATGAACTTAATGGTGACTATGTTGCTTGGTGGTTTGTGGCATGGCGCGAGTTGGGCTTTTGTCTTTTGGGGATTTTTGCACGGTTCTTATTTAGTAGTACAACGACTAGCAGGACCGATCTGGACTGGTATGTTAAACAAAATGAAAGTCCCAAATTTCATTCAAAATATTCTAGCTATTGCAATTGTATATTTCTTTACCTGTTTAGCTTGGATCTATTTTAGGGCAACAGATTTTGAAATTGCTAATCAAGTAATAACGGGTATTGCTTCTTTAGAAGGATTTAATTTTGGAACGATTATTAATAAATTTTGGGTGGTTAAAGGTTTTGTATTGATTGGAGCTTTATTATTTGTAGAAATGACAGATCTTAGGTTCCATTATAGTTCAGTGATTAAAACGAATCCTGTTTTTAGGCTTGTCTCTTTTGCGGCGCTTATCTGGATGATTGCATTCTTCGGTAGCTTTGGTGCCAATTCGTTTATCTATTTTCAATTTTAAAATCTCAATAGTTTGAAAAAAATATATTGGATAATAGGATTGCTTCTTTTTACACTAGTTGGTGATAGGCTAGGGGGCTTCGTATTGAAAAAGATTACGAATAGTAGTGAATTCCGTTATTCTCGTTTGTATAATAATAATGCTGAAAGTGATATATTATTAGTTGGAAATTCTAGAGGACTTACTTTTTATCAACCTTACATCGAAGAAATTACAAAGGAGAATACATTTAATATTAGTTATAACGGAATGCCTATTGATTTGGCAAGAGTATTAGTAGAAGATTATCTGGATAAATACGAAGCACCTAGAGTGATGGTATTAGATGTTACCATGTGCGATCGTACAAATAAATCACTAATTTCAGGATTCAATTTGTATACACCTTATTCACCAAGATTGGGCAAACTACTAAAAGATTCTATTCCAAAAGTAGCTTATGCTGGTCAACTTAGCCACCTGTATTTGCATAATAGCGAAGTTTTTCAGCGTACTGTTTATCATCTAAAAAAGAATGATGAAGACTGGTTATTAGACCGACAGATTAATGACTTTATGGTTAAAGATGTGGTGAATCAAAATCTGCATACGTTGATCGATAGCACATACTTCGATAAATATCTTATGGTAGAATTGAATACCATAATTAATGCTGCTAAAGAAAAAGGAGTTGATGTCAAACTTGTTGTTAATCCGTATTATCCGCCTTATCTTGCTAAGCTTCACGACTTAGATGAGTTTGTTGCAAGAATAGAAAAGGCTACAAAAATGAAAGTCCATAATTATTCAAAATCTATCACCGATATAAAAGGATTTGGAGATTATCAGCATCTTAATAAATATGGCAGTCGTTTGTATATGGATCAATTAAAACGAGATCATATATTTTAATTTGTCTGAATCTAATCTTATTCTAATAGCTCCACTATTTTGATTTTTTTCCAAACAGGAAGCACTTTTATTTTTCGATTTTTGTGCAAGTTTCGTTTTTCGATTTGTTCAAATGCTTTTCCCAAATTACTTCCATAAATTTTATTGAATAAGACATTTGTCGTCTTTAGTTCTTCAGCAAGTGGAACTGTAAAATCGTCCCAATGAATGGGAACCAATACTTCTGCTTGCAAAGGATCAATCAGGAAATCTTGATAGTTTTGGTTATAGGTTTCATCCATTATCTCTATTCCAGAAATAGCCAGAAACAAAATATCAGCGTCTAAGTTTTTAATAGAGTGTTGTTTGAATCCTGCACTTCCCTGAATTGCAATTTTAGTAGAATCGTGTTCAATAAAAAGGGTATAACTTATCCCTTCTTTGTAATCGTAGATAGAGGCGGGAGGAGTGAGTGGCGCTTCAATATCTTGATCTAGTAGCAACGCTCTTTGTTTAGCATCAGGATATTGCCAATGCCTTGAAGCAATAAAGGTGATTTTAAATTTTCCAATTTTAACTACTTCATTCAAAGGAGGAATAGTCATTTGGTTTTCTGATAAGGGATAACCTTTGCCGATATTAATAGTAGAAGATGAACCGATTAATTGAGCCCCTGTTATATGCGCTACCATTGGAGCATCCATAGCATGATCAAAATGAGAATGAACAGGAATGACTGCATCTAGTTTCGAAATTCCAGCTTTTGCTAAACATCTTTTTACTTCAAATACATCTGGCTTTATGTCTGTAAATAATACTTGAAAAGGAGAGGGGCGACTGAAAAAACCGTCAGTAATTATACTGGTATGACCATCGCTTAAAACGATATTGGTGTTGCCTAAAAACTGTACAGTTAAATCGTTGATAGTTGGCTGTTGAATTGGAGCGACTAAGTAGTCGGATAAAGCACTTGGTCTTGGACGAATATTGGATAAGATGAGATAGGTAAGAATGGGAATTAAAACGAGAAGCAGTAGTATTTTTTTCATTATAAATCTTATTTAGAAATTAGCGGTAAAGTTAAACCAATTTCTAAATAAGATTTTTTTAATCGAGTAGAATGATCTAATTTCTTTTAGAAGAATTCTTTCTACTTGAACTAGATCTTGAAGACTTAGATTTACTTTTATCTTTGTCTTTATTTTTATTGTTAGCTTTGAACAAGCCACTAGCTTTTTCGGCATGATCATATTGTACGCCTATTAACTCTTCGACTCGATACTTAGCCAGATCAATATCAGTTGTAGCTGTAATTCTTCCTTCTTTAGCTTTATGATAAGCCGTTGAAGCAGAATTGTATTCTTCAAAAGTAGCTTCTTTATTTTTGAAAAGATCACCTACTAAAAGATATGTTTGATAAGCATCCTCTTCAGCTTGAGTACGAGCTTTGAGTACTTCAATTGCTAGTAAGTAACTCTCATATCGTTCTAAAACATCAGCACGTATTTGAAGTTTTTGAGCATTAATATCATGGTCCGTAATTTTGACATTGAGTTCTGCAATCCTTTTGTCAGAAGGATGTTCGAATATATCATGAAGATTAAATTGAGCGCTCAAATTGTATTTTGGAAAAGAAACTAAAACAGGGTTTTCAATTAAATCATCCTCAGATAACCGCAGTTGTCGAACATTCTCCTCATTAAGGTTGAAAGTAAGGTTAAACGATTCAGCCCAGCTCCATTTTGTTAAACTGAGCTCTTCGTTAGCGATTTCTTTTTTAGTTTCTAATACTCTATTTTTTGGATTGTTTGCCCACGCAAGTTGCACAAGATATTCACCAAAATCTTTTGGTCTATAGTCTTCTGAGAGTATCACACCATTTGGATCAAATTTTTGCGCATAACTAAATGGTGTAGCTACAAAGCAAGCAAACAATATGAAAAAGGTAATCTTGTTAAACAAAGCTGTTCTTTTATGATAAATAAAATTAATACATTTCATGATAGAGATTCAAGTTTTATGCCGAAAATTGTTGTTGTATAGTACAAAACTACATAAAAAAATGTTAAAAATCAAAGTACTTTGAAAAACAAAGTAAATTTAATGATATTTTAACTGTTATGTAGGTACTTTTATTTTATGAATAATTATTTGAGTTTCTTAAGGTTTGTCGTTTATACTTAACTGTTGTGCTGTTTGGGTATATTAACGGGTTATGTTGCTTAAAAGCTGATGAGAAATAAAATACATAAAGAATGTTAGGCAAATTAAAGTTAATAGATACTCATCTTGGATAAAAATTTTTCTACTAGACTAGGCAAAAAACACAGATGATGCCTAGCATCAGCGAGTATTTTTAACGACGTAAAGTAGAAAAAGATAACTTCAAGATGGGGAATTTATTATTTTAATTTGCCTTAACTTGGCTGTACCAGTGTTTCATCATTTTCTACTTCTATGGTTTCGGAAGAAGACTCCTCACTATTTTCATCAAGCAGATATTGACTCAAATCTGGATCATCAAAATCTTTAAGTCTTACCATTGCTGCTAATAAAATATGGAATGTGATCATTGTAGGTAATTGTACAATTGATTCTTGCGGATAATTAGCGAGCAAAAGCTGAAAAAAGACAACATTTAATCCAAGATAGACGATTTTTATAACAGGATCTCGTGCCCTTGTATAGTAACGAATAGATAGCTTAAATACTGTAAAAAGATAGAAACAATATATAATGAGTCCGATCCAACCACATTCGACAGCTACCCTTACGAATCCACTATCATGTGCAAAAGAAGCCAACATGGTACCTGGAGTAAACCGTTGTCCCCAAATACCTGTACTACCTAAACCTGCACCGAAAGGGTGTCTATAAATAAATGGTTGAATAAATTTCTGATTTTTAAATCTTAAATCCATTGTATCATCACTCTTGCTATAAAAAAAGGATGATTGAATTCTATAAACAACAGCATTACCAGTTGATTTCATAACGAAAACACCACCTAATAATACAAATACAGTTGCTCCTATAATAACCTCTCTTTTTAAGGTCATCATTACATATACTAGCAATCCGAAAGGAATCAATACAAAAGGGGTACGAGAACCAGCGTAAGCTGCTCCAAGCATCATTGGTATTACGCACAATACTAGTGTTACACGTTTCCAAGTCTTAAGTGGGGCAGTAGCCATTATGGCACAAAAGGCGGAAATATAGACCATCAAAATCCCATAATTTGTAGGACCAGCAAATAAAGACACAACTCTTAATCTTGACCATTGGAAGATCAATTGGAAGCGTTCAGGATCTTGCATTACCCAAGCCATTTCAGCATCCGTGTAGCCATAAATTTCTTGTTTGACCCCATAAGCTCCTGCAAAAACACCTAAGAAAATTAATAACTTAAGCATCGAATATATGCGCTCTTTACTACTAAAGGCATAGCAAGCTACAAAGAAAATTAACGATTGCAGAGCCATACTTCTTACTGTAAATACCCATGCCATCTGAGAACCAGCCCAAGGATTGAGTACTTGTATCAAACAATAAAACACCCACAGCAAAATCATGAAAGACATTTGATTTTTGGCAAAACTAAAATCTCGATCTTTGATTTGTAAGACCAATAAACCAAAGAGCATGGCAAAAATCAGCAAATCCAGCATAATGCCGAAGGGAGCATTGGCATGTTTCCCTAAAAATTCTATAAAAAAGGAAATCGTTAAAATGAGGCCTACACCAAGTTGAAGATTGAATATACATGTCAATAAAAGTGGAACGCCTATAAATGCGCCGTATAATACCACACTATATTTTAGCCCCAAGGTAGAAACCATCAAGGATACTATTAGCCCAATACAAACTAGTATCAATAATCCTAATGGATTATTAAGTTTGTCAAATATAAACTGTCGATTGAACCACAGTTTTACAGAGCTTAGTAAATTTTCTACAGCTTCCATTCGTTAAATTATAATCTCCTTTGTTACTGGTTCTTGTAAGACTTTATTATCTGTTTCCTTATCTTCTTCGGCTGGTAGTATTTTTCCACCACTCGTATAGTATTCATCAAAGTCTTTCATACGATATACTGCTGCTAAACAGGATAAAAATATAATAGAGTTTGGTAATTGAATGATAACCTCTTGTGGATATGAAGCCAATACTAACTGAAAAAATATAGTGATGATAGATAAATAAAATACTTTTATAGTAGGGTCTTTAACTCTTAAATAGTAATAAACACTTGTTTGTAAAATAACAAACAAAAAGTATGAATATAGGAGCAATCCAACCCAACCTAACTCCACTGCAACTCTAACAAATCCACTATCATGTGCAAAATTAGCGAGCATTGTATCAGGAGAAAAACGCTTTCCCCAGTCACCACAACTACCTAAACCAGCACCAAAAGGGTGCCGATAAATAAATGGTTGGATAAATTTTTGATTTTTGAACCTAACATCCATGGTATCATCACTTCTGCTTGGTATAAAAGCCGACTGTAAACGATAGATTACTGGATTAGAAGTTGACTTCAAAACAGCAGCCGTTCCTATAAGAAAAAAGACGGCCATTGCAATTAGTATTTCTTTTTTGAGCGTAAGCATCGTAAATACGATAAGACCAAAAGGTACTAATACAAATGGCGTTCTTGACCCTGCATAAGCCATAGCTAGGAACATAAGAAATCCGCCAGCAACTAATAAGAATCTTTTGAAATTGCTAAACGGACCTGTTGCCATTACAAAGCAAAAAGTACCCATATATGCCATGAGTGTACCATAGGTAGTAGGATTAGAGAAGAATCCAAATATCCGCAATCTTGACCACTGAAATATCCGTTGGAAACGTTCGGGATCACTATAGAGCCAAGCCAATTCTGCATCACTAAATCCTATGAATTCTTGTTTCAATCCGTACAGCGCTGCTATAACAGACATTGCTAAGATTACCTTAATAATCGTTTTTACTTCTCTCATGGACTTGAACGAATGACAGGCTACATAATAAACCAGTAAGAATAAGCCCATACTTCTGAACGTAAATACCCAAGCTATTTTGGATGGAGCCCAAGGGTTGAAAACCTGGATGAAGTTGTAAAAGATCCAGACGAGCATAATGTAACTTACTTTTCCTTTCGCAAAAGCATAGTCACGTTCTCGTATCATTTTTACTAATAAACCAAAGAGCATTAAGACCAAGAGGGCATCAAGTGCCATACCCGTCGGGATATTATTATGTTTTTTGATCAATTCGACCAAAAAACCAACAACTACCAAAATAGAAATACCAAATTGGTGGTTGAATAAAGAAAGTACAATAAATGGAATACCTATAATGCCTCCAAGCATCACGATACTAATTTTAAGACCAACTATCGAAATAAGATAGGAGAGCACAATAGCCATTAGGGGCAATACCGCGTAACCTAAGGGGGTATTTAGTTTCTGCAAAAACAGTTGACTGTTTAGCCAATGTTTGAATTGTCCAAATAAACTTGAGCTGCCCATTGTTGGTCTAAGAAATTCTTAAACGTATGATATTTTTAGAAAAATAAAACTTTGAGGAAACATGCGAAAATGATCAAAAACGCAAAAGCAAGCATCATATATTCAATGAATTGCTCCTTGGGAGTAATCTGTATGGGATCCTTCATTTTATTAAAATTTTATACGAGTTGTTGTTTTTTAGAATTTTCTTTTTCGAGATAGTTATTAACGATTTCCCAAAATTGATCAACTCGTGCTGTCCAAGTATTTAACTGGGCCAGTGCAATACGTTGTTCAACTTTATCTTCCGAATCTTCATTAATTGCAGTATCAATTAATTTTAAGAAATCATCATTATTATTTGCTAGATATATTTGCTCTTTGAAGTAACTGATATCTTCTGAAAAATTGGTAGAAACTACAGGTTTTCCAGCAGACAAGTACTCATTTATTTTTAGTGGATAGATGCTTTTCGTCAATGTATTACAGATAAACGGGATAATACCACAGTCGATATATCGGAGATATTGAGGGAGTTCTTCGATTCTTTTTCCGCCAGTAAAAATGACATTGGGCATAGCATCAAGCCCTATTTCTTTGCAGGTTGTATTGTTGATGGGGCCAATCAAAAGCAGTGTTTTGTCTTGGTGCTTTTGGGCAAGTTTTTTTAGCATATGATAATCTATGCGCAATGCATCAAGATTACCAATATAACCAATAACTTTTCCTTTTACATTTTTCAACTCTTCTGGTCTTGGATAGTCTATTTCAATTGCTTTTTTGAAATTAGAAAGATCCGCTGCATTATTTAGTTTAAAGATGTTGTTGGTGAATGGTTGTTTCAGTTTGAACAATTCGGAAGATGTAACGAGTGTAATGTCAGCATTTCTGATTGCTTCTTCTTCTTTAATAGTGCCATGTTTAGCCGTGTAATGATCTTGAGAAATATCATCAACACTGAAGTAGATATTTGCTGCAGGTTTAAGGTGATTAGGTAATTTAGCTGCAAATAAAGGATCGTAACAATTAATGTATACGTAATTTTTTATGTCATAGTCTTTGATTGTTTGTTCAATAGATTTTATAACTGCTCGATCATTATATCGAGCAAGTGTATTGTAAATATTTCCTTGAGGCAACCAGTTGATTGGTAATGTTAAAGGAGGAATAACTGAAATAAAGTTATCACCTACAGCTTCGTCTTTGTTGTAGCCTGTGTTTAGCCATCCGTTTGAATGTTTCATCAAATCATTAGCAGTAGCCAAGTCTTTAAAAGAGTAGGGGTGATTGATATAAAAAACCCGATTCTTTTTTGCAAACTCTTTGGCTAAAGCAATAGAGATAGATGAAAAAGGACTATTCCATCTAAACAAAGCAAATAGTATGATATCACAATTCTCTTGCATTATATCGTTCAATTATTTAGCAGAACCATTCATGTGTTGCTTACCATTAGCTCTTTTTAACATCACAAATTCTTTGGTAACAAAAAAGTCTAAAGGAAAAAAGTTGATGTTACGATCTTTAAGAGCTGAAACATTATTCAGAAAACAATGACTCTTACGATAGTCTACTTGGAGATTACAATCACTTATAATATCCATTAGCTTATTATGCGTAAGTTTGTTTAATCCTTTGTATGCCTCTAGCAAATCAGTTTCTCTATCGCCAATAATTTCTTGATTATTTTTTTCAATCAGTTTGTATAAGATACCTTGTGGTAAAAACTGACACCAAGGAATTTTGACAACATGAGTTACATGCGATGCATACGGACTACGCCATGGTGGATACGTTATAAAAATAACGCCATTCGGATTTAAACAATTGCTAAGTTGTGAGAGTATTTTTTTCAAAATAGGCAGCGGAATATGTTCAGCTACGTCATTCAAAAATACACAATCATACTTTTCGGTTAGTGGAGTTTCCAATACATCTCGACGTTCAAAAGTAATATTGTTAGCTCCATGCTTTTCTTTGAGGTGCTGGGCTATTTGGATGTGATTTGAGTCGATATCAAGTGCATGAACTTTGCAGTCCCATGTACGTGCATACCAAAGACTCATACCTCCCATACCACAGCCAAAGTCTAATACTTTTTTGCCTTCAAGATCAAATAATGCTCTAATTATTTGCTTATCAACTCTTAAATGAGGTGCTTCGTCATTTCTAAAGTTGTCTTCAGCATAGGCAACCCCCTCCTTAAATTGCGCCTGTGTCATAATCATTTTATTAAGTATTTAGCTTTTACATTAATTAGTTTAGCTTTTAAAAAATTATAGGTCATACTATAGCCTTGTTTATAAAAGTCAAGGATATAATAAAAAGCGTTATACGCTTTTATACCAAGCATTTTATAAAGTACGTATTGGTGAAGAGCAAAAGTAATTATGTAAGTTGTAATAGTACCATAAGCAGCACCGATCAAGCCGTATTCAGTTATAAATAAATAGTTAAATACGACATTAAGAATTGTACCGAGTATAGTAAAATAAAAATTGATCTTTGGTTTTCCTATCGAATCTAGTATAGTACCAAATTGTGTAGCAAAAGGAATAAAAAGACCATAGAAAATTGTCAGTTGTAAAATAGGAACTGTATCAAGATATTTGTCACCTCCTAATATTCGAATAAAAAATTCTGGAAAAACAAAAATAAATAGGATAAACGGAATCACTAATGCAAGTATAGCTCCTACCGACTTTTCATATAGCAAGCCTACAGAACCTTTTCCTTCAGCCGCCATCTGACGGGCGCTCTGTGGAAAAACAATAGCTGCGACAGAAAAAGTAGGAACTTCTGATAGATTTGTAATACGAACTGCCAATTCGTAAATTGCTACTGGGGCTGTACCTACCAATGATCCAATCATCATTTTATCTATGCTTTTGTACAACATGGCATTCAGGTTGGTACCAAAAACATATTTTCCAAAATTAAAAAGTTTAGCGACCCATTGCCAATCAATGACTTTACTAAACTGCAAATATTTACGAGCAAATATATAACTAACTAAACCTCCAACAATCGCTGTTAGAATTTGAAAAATGGCAAGGTTTACCAGAGAAAGATGTTGATTCGAGAGATAATAGTAAAGCACATATGCAAAGAATAAACCTTTACTAAAAAAAGTGCTAAAGAAAATACCTCTAAAATCAAGGTTTGCTTGTTGGATAAAATTACATTGGTAAAATGGGATTAAAAGAATAGTCGTAAAAATATAAATGATAAGCATAGTACTGAGTTCTTCCGAACTCCAAAGCCAACCAAAAAATTGCGACCCTGCTAATAATCCAATAACACAAAAAGCAGTAATGATAAAATTAAGCAAAAAAGATGCGGTAATAATTTTACCATATTCTTGATCCTTCTTACTCGTCGTCAAGAACTTTACTAATGCATTTTGTTGTAATCCTACTCTAGATACTTCCAATAAAGAAGTTACTGTAAGGAATAATACCCAAGTACCATACTCTTCTTTTGTGAAGGTTCTCAACAATAAGATGAGACTCCCAAAACCAAAAAATAAAACCGAAAGTCTTTCACTAATCGTGTAGAATCCCGACTTTAACCAGTATGATTGTTCTTTAGATGCCATTATGGTGTTTAATCAATTCAATTTAATTGCTCATAGTATGGGGTGTTTTCATTTTTTAGTTTGAGTACATGTATACTAGGGGGGGGACAAATATACGTACTCTAAACTTGGAAATAATATCAATTCATATTCTTCAAATCAACTTTGTTAAGTATTCCTCCCATAAACTTATTACCTAAGCTACGTAGGTAGTTTAAGGAACTTTGGTCGGCACTTCCGATCTTTGAATCAGCAGAAAAAACAGCAATTACTTTATCCACAAAATCAGTCAATTCTTTTGTGTCAGTATATTTGTTCATCGGTGCAGATTCTAAGAAAATGTAATCATATGTTTGTTCAAGGTCTTCAATAAATTTGTTGAAATTTTTATCAGCAAAGATTTCAGAAGGGGAGTTGGTCGTACCTCTATTGCCAATAATGTCAACTTCGTCAACATCAAAGTAAGTGTTCATGCTTTGCGATACAAAATTATCATCCAAGCTATTTTCGCCTAATAATTTTGTGTGTAGTAGATTGTCTGCCATTCCTCTCTTCGACATTTGAGTCAAAGAATTGTTTTTGAAATTCGTATCTATTAGTAGTATTTTTTTATTTTTCATTACAAGTGAATAGGCTAGGGCAACGATTAAAAACGTTTTACCTTCATCTTCTTTTGTACTTGTAAATAAGAATGTTTTCGAACCAGAAGATTCTAAAGTATGTCTTAGATTTCGAAGTAATTCTTTAAACGTTTCTTCCTTTTTGGTACCATCATTATTTGCAAAAAGACGGTTTAAGTCAAAATTCTTTTTATTCACCTCATTTAGTGAACCCAATAAATTTACGTTTGTAAATTTAGAAAACTGGAAAGGAGAATTAAGACTCGTATCTAAAAAGGATAATAAGAAAATAAGTACCACACAGAGCGATGCACTAACAATACCTGCAAAAATAGAAAGCAAAGCTTTGTTTGAAGGTTCAGGCTTTTCTGCTACTTGTGGTTCTTCGATTATTTCTAAAGGAGTAATGGTTCCAATGGCAACTGAACGTACTTTTTCAAGTTGTTGATTAGCCATTAAGTATTCTCCTTTAGCAACTTCAATTTCTTGTTCGAGGTTACGAATAAATGCATCATCAGATACTAAACTAGAAGCTCTATTACGTAGACGTTCTAACTCAGCTTCAACAGATGTTACACTCTCTTCAGCTAATGATAAATCAAGTTCTACCTGAATTCGTTTACTCTTGAGATCACGTTTAGTAGTACGGATATCTCTATCAGCATCTTTTTGATCTTGCTTATCTTCTATTTCGCCATATTCGTCACCCAATCGTTCGATCTGATATTCTAATTCTTTTTTAGTTAAGTCTATATTAGACTGTATCTTCTTTTTTTCTTTTCGACTAGTCGAAGCAATTAGGTCTTCCTGTAAACTCGATAAACGAGCCTTTAGGTTGATAATGGCTGTATTTGTTAAGACAGAACGAGTGGTATTTTCAGCATTTGCTTGACTTTCATTTTCATTTTCAGCCAAGTAGCCATCCAAACGTTGAAGCTGACCTTTTAGAGAAGGAATTTTTCGTCTAGCATCTTGTCGTTCTGATTCAAGTTCTTTTATCTGTCTTACGATAGACTGACGTTGTGCAGTCAAATCGACTAGATTTTTATTCTGACGATAACCATTTAGTTCAGCAAGTTTACGTTCAAAAATTGCTTTCTTTTTACTCGTTTGGTCGTTTATCAGTGAAAGTTTAGTATTATCTTCTTCTCCTTGTAGCAATTCGTAATAACTAAGAAAGGTTGTACAGAAATTCTTAACAGCAAAGTAAGATAACTTCGGATCATTGGAAGTATATTCGATACTTAATAAATCGGTATCACCCATTTTTTCAACAACAAGGTTTTTGCGAAGTGCTTCATCGTCGTAGCCGTAAGCTTTGGCTACTTTTTTAAACATGAGGCTTAGTTTAGGATCTTCGATAGTTCCCTTAAGAGAATCCAATTTTACATCCATTATATTGACTAGTTCTTGGTATTCTTCAAAGGTATAATCCAAACGATCTTCCTCATCGATTTTTTCTTCATCCAAGACAGTATAAGGATCATAAGTACCATCCAAATTTGCCCGTAGATCATTAAGCAACAGATGATAGCTCAAAAAACGAATACTAGTTCTTGATTGAATAAAGTTGATAAGGTTGTTTTGACTCGTCTCGATTAAGACTTTTTGGATAAAAGGGTTGTTATCTCTATTCATATTTACCCCTTTGTAGTCAATGATACCCGTAGACATAATTGCATTAGACTTGTAGGTGTCTTTTTGCATATCTACAAAAATGTAAGTTGCCACGATGGCAGTAAGCATCGCTAATAAGATAAGCCACTTACGTCTTAACAGTATGTTTAATAAGTATTGTAAATCCATCTTCTAGATGATTTGTGTTTGTTTTCTCAAATTAAATACGAAGCAGTTTTCGGGAAAGCTGAGTATGTTAAATATGATTGAAGGTGCCTATTTGATTTTTAGAGTAGAAAATTCCTACAAAATTAAGGCTAATTAACGACAATATCAAGAAATATAGGACTTATTAAGGCTTTATTTAAAGTATAAATTATCCTTATTGCTTGTATTTTGCTCGACTTCCAGAATGACTTTTTCGAAATGATAAAATGGAGAGAAACAATCTTTTTTGATCCTCAATTCTATAGTGTTTGAACGATATCATATTTAATGCAAAAAGAACTAAATATGACAATTATATGAAATTTGTCCATGCAAATTTTACTACGTTGGTTACTTCAACTATTGTTCCAAACATTGATATATTTAACACTAAATGCGATATAAAATAAAAGAACTTAGTTTTCTGGGGAAACCACTCCAAAAAAATACCCAATATGTGGTAATTGGCGGCGGAATTGCTGGATTAATGCTTGGATTTTTTTTGAAAAAAAATAATGTAAAATTTAAGCTTATTGAGCAAAATAATACACTGGGAGGACTCCTGAAAAGTCATCATAGTGACTTCGGTTTGGCTGAACAAGCTGCTAATGGCTTTATTTGGTGCGCAGAAATGCAAGAAATATGTGACGATTTGGGTCTTAAAATCGCTTTGCCGAGGCAAATTTCAAAGGCACGATATCTTGTCAGAAACCGACAATTGAAAAAATTTCCACTTACAGCGTTAGAAACCATCAAAATGGTTGGAAAAATGATGCTGCCTCATCCTCCAACTGAAACTATTGCAGATTTTGGAGAACAATATTTCGGAAAAGCATTTAGCCAACAACTGCTTGAGCCTGCATTTGCAGGGATTTATGGAGCTGATATCCGCAATTTAAGCTTCCCAGGGGCATTATCAACTTTAGCTAATATCTTGAATAAGAGTAGTTTACTACCATTAGCCATGATGAAAATGCGTTTTAACGCCAAAAAGAATCCAAATACCTCTAAAAAGAGACAAACTTCTGGAACTCATGGTTTTACGAATGGAATGTCTGAGTTTGTCGAGGCATTAGCCAAGTATCTTAAAGACGATATTGAGCTAAATGTTGATGGCAGAAGCCTAAAAGATACGAAGGAGAACCTAATTATTACAACTCCAGCCTATGTGGCTAGTGATTTTTTTGAAGGAGAGACTAAAAACATTCTTCAAAAGGTACGGTATACGCCAATTATAACTACGACGCTTTTCTTTAATCGCAGCGCTTTGGGGCAATTTAAAGATGGTTTTGGCTGTTTAATACCTAGAAATGAAAACTTGCAAATACTTGGTGTATTATTCAATTCTTGTATATTTGATCATCGAGTTAAAGATGAGACGATTGTTAGTCTTACCTGTATTATGAGGGATGATTCCGAAAATCTGTCATTATTGCAACAACTTGACCTAGATATTAAAAATCTATTAGTTAAAGAATTAGATATATTGTTCGATATTTCTGAAAAACCGCTATATTATCATATTTTTAGGTGGGAAAAAGGCATTCCATTATATTCACCTACTCTGTACAAATCTTGGTTTGAGTTAGATGACTTATTGAATACCAATTATCCTAATCGGAATCTTTTCGGAAATTATACAGGACAGATTTCCATAAGAGGAATGAGTCAATCAGCGTGCAAAGCAGTTTCGAGTATTGGAACTTTTTAATTAAAAAATAGTTTAATAGATATATCACAGCAAATTATACGATCGAACTTTTCATTTGTACTTTAATATTGACTAAGTAACGATCAAATAATAACTACCACATTTTGCTTATGATCTTATGTTCCTATACTTCTTCAAAAAGCCTTGAAGACCATCTGGTTTTCGTATTTATAGAATTTAGGTGTTAATAATGTTTGTTATCTGAAAACCAATACCTTATAGCTTGATTTCGTGAACTAATCCTAAAAACCTTCGATCAACAAATTATCGTTATGAAATATAATTATAAACACATGAGAAAGCCCTTAAGCCTCATCTTTGTTTGTCTTCTTATTGGTATTTCTAGTTTTACTTACGCGAACACTATTCCCGATGATGGCTGGTCGTGGATTCAGCGTAATAACTTCAAGGAAGCAAAAGATGCTTTTTTGAAAACATTAGAAAAAGACCCCAAAAATGAAGACGCTCTATGTGGTCTTATCTTTTTAGCAGAAACCTTGCAAGACTATGATGGCTACAAGGCACATATCAAAACCTTGATTGAGTCTAAATGGGACGAGAAGTATGTAGAATTATTCAAACACATTTATGATGGTGATCCTGCAGATATCATAAAAAAAGATTTGCCAGAATATCTCATCATGACAGCAAGAGCTAATCATGCCGATTCGCTTTTCGAACGAAAAAAGTTTAAAGAATCAAGTAAACTTCTAGCCGAAAATGTAGGAGATTATAATTGGAGTATTATCGGTCCATTTGTAAATGTAGCAGGTAGCGGCCATATAGAAGAACACTCCATTAATGAAGAACCATTTTCGCCAAATAAAATGTATACCAATGAATCTGGTATTGAATTGAAATGGATTAATCGAAAAGTGAGAGCTCCATATGGCGGACTAGTCTATACTTCTATTTTACCCTCTAGCAACGAGGGATCTTATTTTGCAAATACCTTTTTTGATTTTTCAAAAGATGAAACACTACAAATACGTATTGCTCGAAATACACCGATGAAAATATGGTTAGACGATGAACTTGTATTTGATCGAAATTACAACATCACTTATCGTTGGGATGCTGAAATAGTTGAATTAAAAATTAAAGCGGGTACACATCGATTGTTAGTGAAATCTTCTCCTTATTTTGAAGCAGCAAGTAAGAGTAGTATTGATTTGGATTATAATGACCGAAGCGATAATGGAGATGGTTTTAATTCTTATTACGACGATTATGATTATGGTGGGTTTCAATCTTCAGGTTACCGAAATAACAATTCGTCTCCTCGGTTCTCTATCCGATTGACAGATACGAATGGAAAGTTATTGCAAGATGTGAAAACAAATTTTAATGGAACATATAACGCTACTTCATATGCTCCTACTATCCGAGAAAAAAAATTAATCAATAATTTACGTCAGCGTATTGAAAGCTCTCCAGATGATCTAAAAAATTATTACCTCTTATGCAAAGCCTATGCATTGTATAATTTGAATGAAGAGGGAGAGAAAATATTTAAAAAGATATTGGAAGCCCATGAAGATGAAATCTATTTTAAATACTTAATGGCTAAGTTTTATGCGGTCAATGATAAGGGCGAAAAAGCTGAAGAATTAATTAGTAGTGTGAACGAAGAAGAGATACCTATTTTCCCTATGATGTCCAATGAGTTGGATAAAATAGATATGGAAAAAAATGAAGAAGAATATCTTTCAGTTTTAGAAAAGCTTTTAAATGTTTCGCCTACCAATTGGTCGATTATCAATCGCTATTTAAGTTATTATGGCAAGAAAGGAAAAACGGAAGAAAAGAAAACCTTTATACAAACCTTTATGGCCAAACATAAAGATGAAAAATATAAAGAACGCTTAGAACCTTATCTGGAAGACGATAGTTACAAGCCTTCCTCTTATAAACCAATGACAGATAAAGAGCGAGATAAAGAAGCAAAAGAAGCTCAAAAAAATATTAAAAAACGATTCCGATTTTCTGATTATTATACTGTTATAAGTGCATTAAAAAGAAAAGAAAAATTTGATGATGTTTTTAAATTATATGACGAGCTGATCCGCTTAAAACCTTACCAGATCAATGCAATGGAAAGAAAGGCGGAATTGTTATTTGAAAAAGATCGTTTAGATGAAGCACTCGTTACACTTAATCAAATTTTAGAAATTAGACCGTATAATAAAGATGCTCTCGAACAAATTGGTGATATTTATTTTGAAAAAGACGATAAAGACGTAGCGCTAGAATATTACAAAAAAGCTCGAAAAATAAGCTTGCAAGGGAATTCTTATTATGGTTCTGATGGCCTCGATAAAAAGATTGAAAAAATTAAAAATAAAAAATCATACAAAGAATTTTTTAATTCTATTTCTTTCGAAGATGCGTTAAAAGATGAGGGCTGGAAGGAGAAATATAAGGAAGAAGAATCGGTCGTTTTACTCTATTCTATTGAAGCTGCATTGAATAAAGAAAACATGATGGATTACAACCAAAAAATGATGATCTATATTCAAAATAAGGCTGGAGCAACCTTTTGGACGGAAGCTAACTTTGGATTTATAGGCAACATTAGTTTTGTGAAAGTACTCAAAAAAGATGGTCGAGTTACAAGCCCTAATCGAAATTATAATTACGTCGTTTTTAAGAATTTAGAACCAGGTGATATTATACAAATCGAAGGAAATTCTTCTGCTAATATGACGCAAGAGTTACCCGATGAAATGTTCCATATTTCGGCAGTCTCTTATGATGTACCTGTACGCCATGCGAAGTATGAATTCATTTTGCCTAAAGGAAAATATATTGACTACGAATGTAATCGAATAGATTGTACCGCTAAAAAAAGAACGGATGCAGAATATGATATTTACGAGTGGGAATATTGGGATGTACCAAAGGTAGAACGTGAAGATGCGATACTAGATAATCTCGATTCTTATGCTTGGATGATGTTTAGTACACTTAAAGATTGGGGCGATGTCGTCAAATGGTATTTGCGTAAAACTTATCGTAGACTAGAGACAAATTATGAAATAGAAGAGACCTTAAAAACCATTGTGACCGATGAAATGGATGAGGAAGAAAAAGTCAAAAGTATATACAATTATTTGACTAAAGAAATCACTTATTCTCATGTCTCGTTTTTAAATTCTAATTATATTCCTAAAAAACCTTCTGAAACAATTTCTGCTGAAATAGGTGATTGTAAAGATGTTGCTTCGTTAATGATAAGTATGTTAAGAGCGGTCGGAATTGAGTCGTATTATGTACTCGTTCGAACATCTAATTATTCCAACATTGAGCCTCGTCCAACCAACTTAACCTTCAATCATGTTATCGTAGGTTATGTGCTGAAAGATGGAAAGATGCGTTATATGGATATGACGACAGACTATTATCCACACTACGTTATCCCTGAATTTGATGGTAATGCATGGGCCTTGTTAGTGAAGGAAGGAGAGAAAGATATATTCCGATTACCAAATGATTTGCTTGATCCTTCCAAAAGCAAAATGGATGTAACGATTAAGGCAAAGGTCAACACAGATCGTAGTTTGTCTATGGATGCGGATGTAAATCTATCAGGTGTTATTGGTGGAAAAGTACGAGAGTCACTAAATAGAATTACAACAGAAGCAGATCGACGAAAATATTTAACTGAATACTTCGGTAGTGGTGCATTCGACCATTTAGTATTGAATGATTTTAGCTTCGAAAACTTAGAAGATATCACCATTCCTCTTAGTAGTTCTTTTGATATGAAAGCTTATAATCATGTCGAGAAAGTGAGTAGTTTTTATATCATTCAAGTACCTATTTTTAAACCTATCAGTACTAGTCCGACTTTGTTTGTAGATAAACGCTACAACAATCTAGACCTATTAGCTCTGTTTGAAACTGCACCGAATTTTCAAAAAATAGACTTAGAGATTCCGTCTACATTTACCTTAATGGAAATGCCTCAAAATGTCAAAATTGATAATGAATTTGCAAGCTATGAATTACGGTTTAATAAAACAGCGAAAGGCTTTCAAATAGAACGAGAACTAGTCTTCAAAAATCGCTTGGTTGAAAATAAAGACTATCAAAAATTTAAAGATTTTTATATGCAAATTTTGGATGCTGATCGAACAAAATTAGCGATCAAAAAACGATAAACTTTTTTTAAAAAATAGTACTTCCTTATTATTATCCAATAAAGCCAGACTAATAAAATGGTCTGGCTTTATTGTTATGGTTTTTACATAAATATTTGTATTAGGATTTGCCTTAAACGGGAAACGACCACTTATAAAACGACTACCATCCAAAATAGTAATGATATCCATATTACTTATTAAGCCAGTTCCGAAAGCTTTAAGCAAAGCTTCTTTTCTTGTCCAAAATTCACAAAATCGGTAAGGATTCTCACCTATATAGTTTTGTTCTTCTGTATTGAAATATTCATTAATAACGGATTGATAAGAATGATTAACTTTTGTTTTTTCAACATCAATACCAAGTTCATTACCAATGCAAAAGGCGAAAAATATTTTTTCTTTAGTATGGCTAACATTAAAATGAAGGTCTAGGCTATTTTTCTCTAATACAGGTTTTCCATAAATGCCTTTAGATAATTTTATCACTTGATTTGGAGTATCAAGATAATGCATTAATAGGTGTCGGAGTAGGCCACGAGTAATAGAATAATGCCTTGTATCTCTTTCAAAACGATAGCGTTCAGCTTTGGATTGTTCTTCTTTTTCTAGAAGGGAAAATAGATAAAGTTGTTGCTCCTTCGAAAAATCTTCAAAATCAAACTGCCAAACATGAACACTATCTAATGATGCAAAAATAGTTTTATCTGTTTTTTTCCAATCGGGTACTATCGTTTCACAAAAAACGGTAAAGTCAGTGTTGTAAAAAGGTACAGACATTTAATTTTATATTAAAAAATGGTTTTAGACTTGTCAATGATTAGAGTTTATGTCAAAATAAGTTTATAAGATAAACTCTACTATTGATAATTCTTAAACTGATACCAGTATGCTATAAGTGAACTATCTTCTAAATTTATGAGTTATTATCTTTGCTAATTTCATCTAAACATTGTTGCAAAATCCGTGCGAACTCTTGTCCATTAGGTGGGTCAAACATATATAGATGATCACCAGGAATTTCTTTTACAATTATTCCATCTTTAGCATATGGTCCCCAGCCTAAATGTTCAAAATCTTTCATAAAGAAACGACGTTCTTTTGCTCTAAATAAATGAATAGCACCATCATATGGAGTCAGTTTGTAATGCTGAAAAGCAATGTGATTCATTCGATCAACTAATGCAAAATGATCCGTTTCTGCTTTATTTAATTCTTGTTGTTCATTATGTGTCAGACGATATTTCCAACGTTTGAAACGGCGTTGTAAAGTATTCGTTTTATACTTTAGGTTTTTAATTGGAGACTTCGTAATTTCAGATAAATTCCAAGCAACTTTTTTACCAAAAGTAGAAAGTGATTCGTAATAACTTTCTACCTCTCCAGTAATTTCTGGTCTAACAACGGTATCAAACATACCAAGCATAGCGACCTCTTTCCCTTGTGCTTTAAGTTGTTTTGCAATTTCAAAAGCAATCAAGCCGCCAAAAGAATAACCTGCTAGCGCATAAGGACCATCAGGATCAATAGTAAACATCTCCTTAATATAAGCCGCTGCAATTTTTTCGATTCTATCCAAAGGCTTTGCTTCGCCATTCAATCCTATGGCATGGAAACCGTAAATAGGTTGATCAGGAGCCATATGTTGAGCAAGCGTTTTGTACATGAGAACGTGTAAACCAGCACCATGTATCAAGTAAATAGGCATTTTATTTCCCTTACCTTGAATGGTGACAAGTGGACCTTTCGACTTTTTCTTTTTGGTTTTTGTCTCTTCTGGTTCATCTTCAATCAGTTCAGCTAAATCTTTAATCGTAGCATGCTCAACCAAACAAGTAAGTGGTAGTTTTTTGCCTCGCTCTTTTTTGATTTTGGCAATCATTTCTACTGCAATAAGAGAGTGACCACCCAATTCATAAAAGTTATCATTTATACCGATTTTTTCTTGACCTAAAAGCTCTTTCCAAAGTCCAGTTAAAAATTCTTCTTCTTTCGATATTGGTGCTTGGTACGCTTTATCAAGTTCAGATGAAGAGTAGTCAGGAATCGGCAATTTGTTCCGATTAATCTTCATTGAAGACGTCATTGGAAAAGATTCCATACTTACAAAAGCAACAGGAATCATGTAATTAGGCAACTTGTCTTTTAAGAAACTTTTAAGTACAGAAGTATCAAAGCTAGTTCCTTTTTTAGTAATTAGATAAGCAACTAAACGCTTATCATTCGGTTGATCTTCTCGAACGACAACAACATTTTGAGAGATATCTGAGTGTTGTGCTATTGTAGCTTCTATTTCCCCCAATTCAATTCTGAATCCACGAATTTTTACTTGAAAATCTGCACGACTCAAATACTCTAAATCACCATTGGGTAAATAACGAGCAAGGTCACCTGTCCGATAAAGTTTTTCGTTACTATTAAATGGACTTGGTACGAATTTACGCACGTTTAATTCTGGACGTTTGAAGTAGCCTTCTTTTGCTACACCAATTCCACCTATGTAAATTTCACCACTAGCACCAATAGGAACCACTTGCATTTTTTCGTCCAACAAATAAACCTGAACATTATTAATCGGTCGGCCAATTGGTTCGTAACCAGAATCTGCTTTTGTCAATAAACGATCTCCTTCTAGTTTCTTTAGAGTAGACCAAATAGTTGTTTCTGTTGGACCATAAATATTGTATAAGTGCTTGCTTTTGGCAATAAGCTTATTAGCTAGATCTTTATTCAATCCTTCGCCGCCACATAATATAGTCAATAAGTTACTTCCTTCCCAATCGGCAGTAAGTAACATCTTCCAAGTAGCAGGAGTAGCTTGCATTAAAGTTGCTTTACTTCTGTTAATTAGTTGACTTAATTCAAAACCATTTACTTTTGTTTCTTCATCTACTAAGAAAACTTTTGAACCTAAAAATAAAGGCATGAAAAAGTCTTGTACAGATGGATCAAAGGCTACTGAAGCTACACTCAAAATTGTCTCATCAGTTCCTAGATCTAGAGCATCAATAATAGCGTAATGATGATCGATAACTTGATGGTGCTGAATAAGGACACCTTTAGGTTTTCCTGTTGAACCAGAGGTATAATTAATATAAGCATAGTCTGTAGCTTTCACTCCTATACTTGGGTTGCTCGCTGGTAATTTAGTTAATTCGGCTGCAATTTTTTCGAGAAAAATAACACTTCCATCTTGAGTAGGAATTTTATTTTCTAATTCTTGATGTGTCAATAAAAATCGAGATTGCGTATCTTCAATAATAACACTTAATCGGTCTTTTGGATTAACAGGATCAAGAGGAACATATACGCCTCCAGCTTTTATGGTTGCTAGTAAACTAACAATTAAATCAGGAGTTCGGTTAAAGTATACTCCAACGAATTCACCTTTTTGTAAACCAGCAGTAATCAGATAATGGGCAAGCTTATTTGCCTTTTTGTTTAACTGCTCATATGTCAATTCATTATACTGATCGGCACAAGCAGTTTTGTGAGGATATTGCTCTGCAATTTGTTCAATTAAGTCTTGTATGGTTTTATTATTTGGATATTTCTGTAAGGTATTATTCCACTCGTTTAGTAAAATACTTTTTTGAGCTAGTGGAAGAATATCCAATTGATTCAATGGTTGTTGAGCTTGAACTATAATACTTTGTAATAATTTTTCAACCTCCAATAATCGTCGTTGAATGGTTTCTTTATTAAATAAATCGGTATTATAAATCCACTCAAAATCAACACCCGTTGTTGTTGGTTTTACGTTGATAAAAATATCAAAGGTTTCGTAATTTCTAGGTATCGGTGTTAGTTGAGCTTCTAGATTGTCGAAGTGCAATTTTCCTACATCAGAATCCAAATTAAACAGAATAGAAATAATAGGTTGACGACTAGGATCACGAGCTATATTTAGTTTTTTTACTAAGGTTCCTAGAGTATAATTTTGATGATCAAAAGCATCTAATACCTTTGTTCGTACATTTTTTAGATGTTGATTGAATGGCGTATTTTTATCTACTTGCATTCTGATGGGCAATAGATTTACTCCATGTCCAACAAGTGTTTGATTATCGTTAGTTGTCTGACTTGCTGCAACCATTCCTAGTACAAAATCATCTTGACCAGATAGGCGGTGAATATAAGTTTGGAATGCTGCAAATAAAGTGATAAATAGAGTAGTGCCTTGCTTAGCAGAAAATGATTTTAATGCCTGAAAGTCTTGGGCTTTAATACTAATTTTTTCGCAAGCAGCATCATAAGTTTTTAAACTTGGTCTAGAGCGATCAGTTGGGAATTCTAAAATTGGAATATCGTTTTTAAATTGATTGACCCAATAATTTTCCGTGGCTTGTTTTTCTGGACTAGCTTGATAAGCAACTTGTTCTTCTACAAAAGCACTCAATTGTTTAGGCTCTTCTAGTTTTGGAACGGTTTTATTACAAAATGCTGTATAAAACTTCCCCAAGTCATTGGCAATTATTCCACAAGACCAACCATCTGCAATTCCATGGTGCACAGTAAGGAAGAAGTGATGTTTTTGATCACTTATTCTGACTAATTTTGCACGAAGCAATGGACCGCTAAAAATATCTAATGGAGTTTCTGATTCCTCAAAACGAAGAGCAGCAAGTTTTTCTTCTTGCTCATTTAGGCTGAGCATACTTAGATCAACGAGTGGAAGTTCTATTGTTAGTGTTGGCAAAATCGTTTGGCTGACTTCTTCTTTGTTAAATACGGAACGAAGCGCTTCATGTCGATTCACAACAGCTTGCAACGCTCGTTTGAAATGATCAATATAAAATGTACCTTTAAAAAGATAATCGGCTGAAAGGTTATAAGCAGCCGAAGCTTCATTTCCTATTTGTTGTTCAACCCAAACTTCCTTTTGACCTTCAGTCAGTGCTATCTTTTTTTTTTCTGAGATTTTTAGCTGACTAGGATTTTCTGCTTGAAGATGGGGTGGATAGATAATAATATTTTTGTCCTCTACATCAGCAACAGTGATTTTGAAAAATCCAGCCGTTTGCATTTCTCTGATGCTTTCTTCCATTACCTTAAAGGTAAAGTCAAAATCTTCTTGTGTATGTGCTGTTGAAACAAGCCCTGCTTTTTCGGTAATATGCACACCCTTTAGTCTGCAAAAGAAAAAGAATAAACGAGAAAGTGGATTATCGTCTGTTACTTTTACGGTTAAGAAAGAAGCAGAAGATAGAATTTGTAAAGGTACTTTTGAATGTATAAATAAGGTTTTTAATCGTTCAGCAAAACGAGCTGTTTTTAAATTTAATTCATCGTACATTGCTTGACCACCTTCTTTGATTGCACTAAGGGCAGCAAAAGAAGCAGCCATGCTTAGCGGGTGACGAACGAAGGTTCCTCCAAAAAAAGTAACACCAGCTTCAGGATAAGAAGCATCGCCAAATTGCCACATTCCTCCATCGAAGGCATCCATATATTTTGCCTTTCCTGCAACAGCAGCCATCGGCAAACCTCCAGAAATTATTTTACCATAAGCAACGATATCTGCCTGTACACCAAACCATTCTTGTGCACCCCCCATGCCTAATCGAAAACCTGTAATCATTTCATCAAAGATGAGTGCCACATCGTTTTCTTCTGTAACTTTTCGGACAGCTTTGATTAATTCAAAATGTTGTCGATGCGGATAGGCAGCTTGAATAGGTTCGATAATTACAGCAGCTAAATCGTCTGCATTTTCCAAAATAATATCAATTACATTAGGGTCATCATATTTTAAAACGACTACATTTTCTACCAAGAAATTTGGAATGCCAGGCGAAACAGGTACCGAAACTGATTTCCCGTTTCGTTGAACAGATCGGACTAACATTTCATCTGCTATGCCATGATAGTCGCCTTCAAAAACGGCAATTTTATTTTTAAAAGTAGTGGTTCGAGCAGCTCGTACTGAAGCAGAAACAGCTTCAGAACCTGTATTAACTAAGGTCACTCTATCCATACCAGATAGCTCACATAAAAGGTCAGCAACCTTTCGGGCAAGTGGTGTTAAAACACCAAGTTCAAATCCTTTATCTAATTGTTGACGAACAGCTTCTTGAACAAAATCGGGCGTATGTCCAAAAAGACTAATTCCAAAAGCCATCCGATAATCAACGTATTCATTTCCATCAACATCCCAAATTTTTGATCCTTTAGAACGTTCAACTGCGATCTGGTAAATCATCTCTTTCCATAGCTTCATAAAGCCAGTTATTGAACGAGGATCGGCAAGATGTGTCCGTTGTTGTTGAGTAAGTTGTTTAGAACCTTTAGTACGTGTATTATATCGGTTGATTAAGTCTTCAAGATATTGTTGTTGTTGAGGTGTGAGACCATTATCGTCTTTTTTATCTATGGGTTTCCACGGACCATGTGCGCTTCCATCCCCTTTTTTTACTTGTAATGGTGTATTCGATTTGTTGCGCTCAACTTTTTGAGTTGGTATATCATTGCTAGTATTCGGTACTTTTGGTGGAGTAGGAGCGGCAATTTGTTGCTGCTGAATACTAGGACTTGTTACATTTGGAAGAGGAACAATTGTTTGGCCACTTAACAAAGCTAACTGTTGTTCCATTAATTGCAACTGCTTATTTACTAAGGCCTCCAATGAACCCATAGGAACATTAGATGATTGAAGTGGCTGTTGTGGTGCTTGGTAAAACGTTTGTGGAGCAGTTGTTTGCTGTTGGACAGGAACTTGTTGAATAGGCTGCTTGGGTAATGAAGTAGAAGGAACTTGCTGTTTATTTAATTCTTCAAGTTCATGTTCTAGTGCATTGTCAGGAAGCTGTTCGTCAATTAATTCTGCTAAGGCATCAAAGCTTGGAGCTTCGTCAAAAAGCTGACGGAAGTTGATATTAACAGAAAGTTGTTTTTTGATTTTAGAAACGGCTTGAGTTAAAAATAACGAATCAAAACCGAGTTCTAGGAAAGTTGCATGGTCATCCATCTCAGATTGAGGAATACCACTTAACTCATTAAATATATCTTTAAGTTTAGAGTTGACCAGCGATTTTCTACTGATACTCTTGTCAAAAGTACCTTTAGGGACGTTCATAGTGTTGCTTTTAAGTTGTATGTTTTCAAATGTAGATTTCGGAGCAATCCAATGAGAGGTTTTTTCGAATGGATAGCTGGGGAGCGAAATTCTAGTTGATGAAACATTGGAGAATGCTTCCCATTTAATGCCACAATCTTCGAGCCAAAGTTGCCCTAATGACTTCAAAATAAATGCAAAATCGTTAAATTTTTCTTTTGGATGTTTTAAAGAAGCTAAAATAGTATGATTTTTAGTTTTTGCAGGGTGTTGTCTAGTAAAAGTACTCAATGTTTGTCCAGGTCCAACCTCTAATAGTAATCGTTGAGGTAATGCGAGTACGGTTTGAATTCCATCCGAAAAACGAACAGTTTGGCGTAAGTGATTACACCAATACTCAGGTGTTTGGATCGCAGCAGGATCTGCCCAATCACCTGTTACATTAGAAATGATTGGAATAGTAGGATCATTAAATTTGATCGTCTTTAAAAATTGTTTAAACTCTTGAAGTATGGGTTCTACTTCTTGCGAATGTGCAGCAACTTTGATGTGCAGACGAGTTGAATGAATTTCTTTCTGATTCAATTGTTGTTTGACAGCATCTATCATATTAGCTGCACCAGAAACAACACATAAATCGGGCTTATTGATCGCTGCAAAACTAAGAGAGCCAGTAATGTATTGCTGAACCTCTTGCTCTGGTAATGGAATGCTTAACATTCCTCCTTCAGGTAATGTTCGGAATAAGTGTCCCCGCTTAGTGACTAAAGCAATGGAGTCTTCTAATGATATAACACCTGCAATACAAGCTGCGGTATATTCCCCTAGGCTATGCCCTATCATTTCGGAAGGAACAATTCCCCAAGATAACCAAAGTTGAGCCGTTGCATATTCAATGGTAAACAAAAGTGTGATACCATGTAGCGGATTTTCAATTGGCTTATTTTCCAAATGATCTGGATATAGAATATCCCTTAAGTTTAAGCCATGTTGGTCTTTCAGAATAAACAAACATTCATCAACAGCATTTTTGAAAACGGCTTCTTCGTCGTAGAGGTTGCGCCCCATATTGCTATGTTGGGCACCACCACCAGGAAACATGAAGACGATCTTTTTTTCTTCTTTCTTTGAGGTTTTAGAAATGAGCTGTCGCTTATCGACTTGTGTTAGTGCTTCACTTGCTAATTGTTGATTGTTGCAAACTAAAAAACGTTTGTGCTTAAAATGACTTCTTCCGTTTTGTAAGGTATAGGCTACATCATTCAAATCAATAGAAGGATGTTGCGTTAAAAAATTACCTAATTCGATTGTAGCACGATCTAGTGCTGTTTCTGTTTTGGCAGAAAGAACTAATAATTGTGTATTCTTTTTTGTTGGTTTTTTTTCTAAAATAGGTGCCTCCTCTAAAACAATATGAGCATTTGTGCCACCTAGTCCGAAAGAACTTACAGCCGCTCTTCGAGGACTAGCTCCTTTCTTCCAATCGCTCAATTCATTGTTAACATAAAAAGGTGTTTGGTCAAAATTTATTTGAGGATTTGGTTTTTCAAAATGTAAGTTTGCAGGTAACAGTTCATGCTTTAAAGCTAAAACGGTTTTAATGATTCCTGCTATACAAGCTCCTGCATCAAGGTGGCCAATATTCGTTTTTACAGAACCAATTGGACAGAATTTTTTCTTATTCGTAAAGGCGCCAAAGGCTCTCGTTAGACTTGCAATTTCGATTGGATCACCGATTCGAGTACCTGTACCATGTGCTTCAATATAGCTAATTGTCTCTGGATTGATGCCAGCTTTTTGATAAGCTCTAATCATAGCAACAGATTGCCCTTTTATACTCGGAGCTGTAAATCCAATTTTGTCAGCGCCATCATTATTGATCGCTGTACCTTTTATTACTGCATGGATAGTATCCCCATCTTTAATAGCTTGGTCTAATTTTTTTAAGACAATAAAAGACATTCCATTGCCTCGTACCATTCCATTGGCTTGTGCATCGAAGGCACGACAGTAGCCATCTGGCGAAAGTGCATGACCTTCGGTGTGAACGTGACCTGCTTGTAATGGAGGCTGTATGCGTCCGCCACCTACGAGCATCATATCGCTATCGCCAGTTTGTAAACTTTGACAAGCAAGATGTACAGCAACACCTGAAGAAGAGCAAGCTGTTTGTACATTTATGGCTGGTCCTTTTAGATTTAATTTGTAAGCAACACGTGTAGCAGGAAAATCTTTTTCCAAAGTAATCCCTTTTTGAAAATCTTCGATAGATTTAAAATATTGAGGATGGGTCATTACATTATTGACCAAATAAGTATTGCGAGCAATACCTCCAATTACTCCAATAGAGCCTTGGTATTGGTCTGGATTGTAACCTGCGTCTTGTAAGGCAGCATAAGCACATTCCAAGTAAATTCGATGCTGTGGGTCCATCAATGCCGCTTCTTTTGGATGATAACCAAAGAAGGTAGCATCGAAACAGTCAGCATCATCTAAGATCATTCCTCGATTGACGAAGCTAGGATCATTTATTAGCTGTGGATCGACACCTGCAGCAGCTAATTCTTCAGCAGTAAATGTTTTACTTACATCTTTTCCTGATTTTAGATTCTCCCAAAATTCATAAATGTTTTTAGCACCGGGGAAACGTCCAGACATTCCGATAATTGCTATATCATTTGTCGTTTCTTTTGAATCTTTAGTATTAGATTGTTTTGGTGTTGATTGGAGTTCAGTTGTTTTGGATTTTTCGATAGAAGAAGGTGTTTCGTAATTGAAATTTTTGGCGACATTCCATGTGGATGCACTCAAGAAATTATCTTCTAGTACCGCTTTCCAATTATTGGCTAATTGACTTTTTATTTTTTTGTGTTCTAAAAAACGGATATCGCCCATGGGCTTAGAATCTTTGTAAATTCCATCCGTCATTTTTTGTTCTACATTTTTATAAGGAGCAATGAGATTGGGATGGTAATCCAAACCAATGGTTTGACACAATCCTTTCATTACATTTTCAGGCTTTTGAACTAAGTCCTCGTATCTAATTCTAAATTGACGATTAGAAGGAATGGTAGATAGAAAATCAAGAATGTTTTCATGACTCTTTGTCCAAATTAATTCCCCTAATTGTTGGGCATCAAAAGAGTGTTGATTGAGGTACATCACCTGATCCATGTGCATGCGTTCAAAGGAACGAATCATAGGGTAGGGATGACGTACCAAATGGATATAAATGGCTTTATCAAAATCTAATTCTGCCTTTTGTAAAATAGATGGATCAAGCGCATAAGAAGGTGATTTGTCTACTAGTATTCGATCATTAGTCCATTCTTGAAAAAGACTATAAACGGCTTTAGTAGTAAAATCTTTTTCTTCCATTTTTTGAAATAAAGCTTTGGCTTCGTCAGCATTGCATTGCTTTAATTCCATGATGGTTCGAATTGTACCTTCTTTCCATAAACTAAATTTTCCACTATAGGCTTTGCTACGTTCTTTTAGTGTATTAAAACCTAATAGTTGTAATTCATTTGCAGCAAATAATTTTGGATGACCCGCTAGCATTACACGTAAGAGGCTAGTACCAGATCGTGGAGGCGATAGAATAAAAATCGCTGGTGGATTTTTTTCATTCACCTGATTCAATTGTAAAGAAGCTTCAGGAATATATTGATCAAAACTAGTAAATTGATCGTTTGTTAACTTAGGTTTTTGTATAGAGTCTGAACTAATTTTTTTATCATTAAAATATTTTCCTACAGCTTTTGCATAATCTTTTTCCAATAAGGCAGCATAAGATTCTATTGTAGGACAATCGAAAATAGTAACGATAAAAATCGTTTCGTTTAATTTTTCTTGAAGATCATTTATAAACTTTGCTGCTTGCAAAGAATTGCCTCCGAGTTCAAAAAATTTGTCCTTAATACCTATTTTTTCAATACCTAAAATACTAGACCACTGTTTTGCTAAATATTGCTCTACTTTACTAGAAGGAGCAATATAAGCATGTTCTAAATCGGGTCGATCTTGACTAGGTTCAGGTAATGCTTTTCTATCTATTTTTCCAGCCGTAGTTAGAGGCATGTTGTCCAAAAATACAAAACTAGCTGGGATCATATATTCGGGAAGCTGTTTGGCTAAAGATGACCGTAGTTGAGAATTAGTTAGGGAAGCATCTTTTTTCAAAACGATATAAGCAACCAGTTTTTGACTTTCTGTTGTATCTCCAATAATGGTGACAGCTGTATCACGTATCAAATCATGTTCTGCAATAATAGCTTCAATTTCTCCCAATTCAATACGGTAGCCCCTCAATTTTACTTGATAATCTGTACGACCGATAAAGTCGATATTTCCATCTTCTAAAAAGCAAGCAAGATCCCCCGTTTTGTATAGACGATCAGTTGGATCAGAAGAAAACGGATTTTGAATAAACCGTTCTGCTGTTAAGTCAGGGCGATTGAGGTAGCAACGTGCTACACCTTTGCCACCAATATAAATTTCTCCAGATACACCCGTAGGAACCTTGTTTAATTGATCGTCTAAAATGTATAATTGAGCATTTTTAATTGCTTTACCAATTGGTACTTTTACTCCATCAAAATCAGAAGGTGTGCTATAAATAGAACAACCAACAGTAGCCTCAGTTGGACCATATTGGTTGAGAAGTTTTGCATTGTTTAATCTTTTGTGATGGCGTTTTACTAAAGCTCCTGGACAGGCTTCTCCTGCTACACTAATCGACTCTAATGAAGCCAATTGGTTCGGTTTAGCATGTTCTAATAAAAGAGAATATAAAGAAGGAAACGTTAGTAAATGTGAAATTTGCATTTGCTGTATATAAGCAGCAACTTTTGATATATCTTTTTCTAAGTCTTCTTCGGCAATCACTAAAGTGGCACCTTGTAAGATAGTCCAATAAATTAGTAATACAGCTCCATCAAAAGCAAAAGAATATGCATACAAGAATCGTTTGACAGGATGTTGTACGAAGTCGATTTGAGCTTCTATAAGATTAGCAACATTCTTATGTTCTACTTGTACGCCTTTGGGTTTGCCTGTTGAACCTGAAGTAAAAATAGTATAAATAAGATGATCTTCTTCAACAGGTTTATCTAAATTTTCAGTTGAGTATTGTTCAATTGTTTTCCAATCAGTATCTAGACAAAATATTTTTGTCTTTTGAGAACTTGGAAAATGTGGGACTAATTTTTTTTGCGTTAATAAAAATGGGGTATCTATTTCATCTAACATATAAGCAAGACGATCTTTAGGTGATTTGGGGTCGAGAGGAACATAAGCGGCTCCAGCTTTTAGAATACCCAAGATACCAATGATCATTTCTAGTGAGCGTTCAGTGGATATCGCAATAAGTGTTTCGGGGGCAATATTCTGAGCAGAGAGAAAATGAGCTAATTGGTTAGCCTTTGAATTTAGCTCCGCATATGTCAATTCTTTAGTACCAAAAACTAGAGCTATACTGTTTGGTGTAACAGTAACTTGGTACTCAAAAAGTGAATGGATGCAATTTTTATATTCTTTTGTTCTCATATTATGCAATAGATCGCCAGTAATAGCTTATATCTATAGTTTTGTGTTTATAATATCTGATTGAATATGAAAGGGTATATTGTCTTCTGTAATGTTGTTGAGGAGTAAATAATGTATTGGTGGGACGAATGATAAAGTTACAATAATCGTGCAATTATTACATACCCTCTTTGTGGTAAAAAAAGTATTAAAATAAAGCATAATAAAATAACAAGTTTTTATTAAATGCTGTAAATGAATACTTTACGGATATTTAATAATTAGGGCTACATTTGAGTCAGCTTACATGTTTTCCGACTTTCGTTTAATATAATAATATGTCTCTACTTGTGATCGAATAGCTAAATCATCATTGTTTTCACGATAAATACTAGAAGTTTTACCATCTAGTAGCCTTGCTTTTACATTATCTTGAAACTGAATTTCAAGTAGTTTTTTTATCGTTTTAGCTACCGTTTTATCATAGATCGGGAAGGCTGTCTCTATTCGATAACTCAAATTTCTTACCATCCAATCTGCAGAAGACAAGTAGATACGCTCGTTACCACCATTATGGAAAATAAAGACCCTAGAATGTTCTAAAAAGCGATCAACTATACTATAAGCAACAATATTTTCACTAATTTTTTTTAATTGAGGAATAAGGGTACAAATACCTCTAATGATCATTCTTATTTTGACACCGGCCTGACTAGCTTCATATAATTTTGCGATCATTTTTTGATCTTGAAGGCTATTCATTTTTAGATCAATGCGTGCTTCTTTTCCAGCCTTTGCATTTTTGATTTCTTGGTTGATAAACTTGACAAAATCATCTCTTAAATTGAATTGACCAACTAATAGATGTTTGAAGGAAGATTGAGGTACTTTTACCGTTTCAAGAAAAGAAAATACCCTAGCGACCTCTTTTGTTAAGCGATCATCAGCGGTAAATAGTCCTAAATCACTATATACTTTTGCAGTATCTTCATGGAAATTTCCAGTACTTAAAAAACTATAGAATTGTGTTTTCCCATTTTCATTACGCCCAACAAGTGCCATCTTTGCATGGACCTTCACACCAGGGAAACTATAGTGTACGTTTACACCAGCCTTTTCTAATTTTTCACCCCATTCTAAATTTGCTTCTTCATCAAATCGAGCTTTGACTTCTATAAACGTTGTTACCTGTTTCCCCGCTTTTACTGCGTCAATTAAAGCGTTCATTATTCGTGATTTTTTAGCAACACGATATTGAACTATTTTGATATGAGTGACATTCGGGTCTTTAGCAGCTGCTTCGAAAAACCGAATGACAGATTCGTAAGACTGATAAGGAACATGATTGAGATGATCTTTTTCTTTTATCGCATTAAAGATATCTTTTGATTTTTCTAAAGGTGCATAGGGTAGTGGAGGAAATTCAGGATTTTTTAGATGATCCATCCCAAAACTTGGAAATTTGAAAAAATCAAAGTTATTATGATAGCGTCCTTCTGGTAAAAGATCAAAGTTTTCAAGATCAAAGTTTTCCATCAAAAACTCTAGCAAGTCAATCGACATTTCTCTATCATACACAAAACGAGAAGCAGGACCAACATTACGTTTAGATAAACTTTTCTTTATTTTGGAAATAAGGTCGCCAGAAAATTCATCTTCGATATAAAGCTCTGCATCTCTAGTTAACTTAATAGAATAGGTATCTAATATTTCATAACCAGGAAAAAGCCACGATACACTTTGACGGACAATGTCATCAATCAATATGACATCATACTTGCCATGCATTGATGGTAACTGTATAAAACGTGGTAAGTGATCAGATGGAATTTTGATAATACCAGATTCTTTTTTCTTAGAATCTTTATCTCGCATAGAGACAGCTAAGTACAGTGCAGCATTATTTAAGAACGGTCGAATTTTCTTTTTAACCAAAATTACAGGTTGCACGAATGGCAATAAGTGATCTTGAAAATAATTTTCGACAAATTCTTTCTGTTCTGAGTTCATATCAAGCCTACGCTTAATATTGATTTTATGATCTTTAAGCTCAGGAATTATTTGCTCTTCGAAGATAGAACTAAACTCTTCTTGTTGTGTATTTATTATTTTATGAATTTTTTTCAGTGTTTGCTTAGGATCAAAATCAAGTTCACGTTTGGTCTTTTTGCCAATACGTAAGAGATTTCGAAGTTGCGCAATACGTACCCTAAAAAACTCATCTAAGTTATTAGAATAGATAGCCAAAAACTTTACTCGTTCCAATAAAGGAACAGTAGGATCTTTTGCTTCTTGTAAAACACGATAGTTAAAAGATAACCAACTAACGTCTCTATGTATCATTGGTTGATTGTCTTTATTACTTTCTTGCATTCTAAGTTTTTTAAAATAAACTAATTTGTTTACTAGCTTCTTCTACTAATAGATTTGGTCCTCGAACAGATACCGCACAATGTAATTCTAATTGTTCAACAAAATAGGCAGCTAATTGAGGTGCCAATATATTATCTGGCTCATGTGTGAAAAAATAGACCGTAGATAGCCCTTTTTCGAACCATTGCTTTAATCGTTGTACCCACTCATCTATTCGGCTATAATCTGTAGGGTCTAATGCATTTCCTACAAAACGAACCATTGCAATATCTGTTGTAATTGCTTGGTGTAGCACATCTCTTCGCCCTGCGACATCTGTTATGACTGCGGCTACCTTATAGGCTTGCAGTAAATCCATTAGCGTTTGGAGACGCTTATTATCATTGAACCAATTTTCATGCCTTAGCTCAATGGCTAATCGAATAGAAGGCGGAAATCGCTTCAAAAAATCTTCTAGAATTGCCAAACGGTCATAGCTGAAAAATGGAGGTAATTGCATAAAAGAGCAACCTAGTTTTTCGTCTAAATGCTGGATGGCTTCGCAAAAACTTTCCAATTTTTGTGTGCCAAAAGCTAATTCTTTGCTATGACTAATGGTTTGTAATAACTTAGGACAAAATTTGAAATCTTCTGTAGATTCCTGTTTCCACTTCTCAATTGATTCGAGACTAGGAGCACGATAATGAGTGGTGTTAAACTCTATCGTATTAAATTGTTTGGCATAATGCTTTAAATAATCTTTTGGTTTTGTACCTCTTGGATATACAGAACCGAGCCATTCTTTGGTACTCCATCCAGTACAACCTACATATACAGTAGGTAAGGCTGATTGTTTTGGTAAACTTTCTAGTAGAGTAGTAGTACCTTTATAATCGGGTGGTAAATCGAAATTGACGCCACTTATATCAAGTAGTTTTCCGAATTTCATAGGTTTTGGTCGTTTGCTTTTAAATCTCTCAGGAAATCAAGCTAAGGTAATAATAATATTGTTTTTGCCTAGTGCTCCTTTGTGAAAAATAAATAAAAAAATTAAAAAGTATTTAGGGTTCAATATCTCTATTTAACTATTCGTTCAAAATGGGTACTTTTGTAGAGAATATACGAGGGTAAGTTTTAAAAAAGAACAACAATGGATATACTACTTCGATCAGAAAAAAGAAGTGATTATACTAAAGTAGCTTTTATAATCGAAGAAGCATTTAAAACTGAAGCTTATAGCGATCAAACAGAGCATTTGCTAGTAGAACGATTACGATCTTCTGATGCCTTTATTCCTGAGCTTTCGATAGTAGCGGAGTTAAATGGTGAACTTGTTGGTCATATTTTATTGACTAAGATAAGCATACAAGATGGAGAAAAATTGACACCTTCTTTAGCTTTGGCACCAGTATCTGTATTGCCAGATCATCAAGGAAAGAGCATTGGTGGTCTTTTGATTAAAGAAGCGCATAAAGTCGCTAAGTATTTAGGGTATCAATCTGTAATACTTATAGGTCACGAAGATTATTATCCAAGGTTTGGTTATGAACCAACAAGTAAGTATGGTATCAGACTTCCGTTTGAAGCACCTGAAAAAAATTGTATGCTAATTGAATTAAAAGAAAATGCATTAAAAGGGGTCAGTGGTACAGTAGTATATGCTAAAGCTTTTTATGGTTAAAAAAATATAAATTATGCTTTTGAAAACAGTATTGAAAGGTATTAAATATGGTTTAGGTCTCTTTATTTTTGCGGTACTCACACTCTTTTTTTGCAACTATTGGGTCTTAAATTCGTCTAAGAATAAGGTTTTTGCGGAGATCGAGGACTTGCCTTCAAACGATATCGCTTTAGTCCTTGGTACCAATCCTTTAATTCGCAATAGATTTCAAAATCCTTACTTTTATACAAGAATGGAGGCAGCATATAAATTGTATGATAAAGGAAAAGTAAAGCATATCATCGTAAGTGGAGATAATGGTCGTAAAAGTTATGATGAACCTACAGAGATGAAAAAAGATTTAATGAAGAGAGGTGTTCCTGAGTCCGCTATTACCTTAGATTATGCAGGCTTCAGAACCTTAGATTCGGTAGTGCGATGCAAAGAAGTTTTTCAACAAAATAAGGTAACGATTGTTTCTCAAGAATTTCATAATTACCGAGCTGTCTTCATCGGTCAAAAATATGGAATGGATGTAATTGCTTATAATGCATCTCCTGTTTATAGGTCGATAAGAAGTAAAACAAAAATAAGAGAGTATTTTGCACGTTGTAAAGCTGTACTTGACTTATATTTGCTACGCAAAGAACCAAAGTATTTAGGAAAGAAAATTGAAATAAAAATATAACACATGTCTAGACAACAAATTGCAGCAGGAAATTGGAAAATGAATACTACTCCTAAGGCAGGAGTGAGGCTAGCGTCGGCTATTGCTAAACGAAAACGCCCTGAAGATGTTTTGGTCATTATGGCTAGTCCTTTCACGCATTTAGCTGCGGTAAGTGAAGCGATAAAAGGAGCACCAAACGTAAAACTTGCTGCTCAGAATTGCCACCAATCCGAAAGTGGTGCATATACTGGCGAAATCTCTGTTGATATGCTTAAGTCCGTTGGAGTATCTTATGTGATATTGGGACATTCGGAGCGTAGACAATACTTTAAAGAATCAAATGAATTACTTGCAGCCAAAGTTAATACCGTTTTAACCAAAAAACTAAAGCCTATTTTTTGTTGTGGCGAAGAGTTAAAAGTTAGAGAGGCTAAGCGTCATGTTCGATATGTAAAGAAACAATTGAAAGAAGGTTTATTTCATCTTTCTGCCAAAGAAATAGTGAAAGTAGTAATTGCTTACGAACCTATCTGGGCAATTGGTACTGGCGTAACTGCTAGTCCGGAACAAGCACAAGAAATGCACGCCGAAATACGGCAATTACTCGCTAAGCAATATAACCAAAAAGTAGCTGATTCGATTAGTATTCTTTATGGTGGTAGTGTAAAGCCTGCAAATGCTAAAGTTTTATTTGGTCAAGCTGATGTAGATGGCGGCTTAGTGGGTGGAGCTTCGTTAAAAGCAACAGATTTCGTGCAAATAATCAAATCCTTTTAACAATCATACATATTGCTGAAAGTCCATATATCATAGCTCTTAGATTCAAAATGTAAGCAATACTTTGACATAAAGTATAACTTTTTAGGTAAAATTATTTAAAAAGTAAGCATTTTATGAACAAATTTTATACCTTTGGGTGATACTTTACCGTAAAATCTGAATCTGATTATGAATAGTATAGTTACCCAACGGTTTATCAAATGTCATGATAAACTCCGCACTGAAAACCGTGTTCGATCAAGTCGACAATTTGCTTTGTCCTTAGATTATTTACCTCAAAGTCTTAGCGAAATATTGAAAGGCAGACGAGATGTTACCATCGAATTGCTGCGTAAAGCTGTAGATTTGTATAAAATTAATCCAGTCTATATATACACGGGGGAAGGTCCCATGTTTATGAGCGAAGACGGAAATAAGAGTTTTAGAGTACTTACTATTGTAACGAATGTGCAAAATGATGAACGTATTGTACATGTACCAGTACCTGCACAAGCGGGCTATGCTGGCGAAATATCTGACCCAGGATTTATTGAAGATTTACCAACTTTCACCTTACCAGATTACAAATACAAAGTAGGTACGCATCGATCATTTGATGTGTCTGGCGATAGTATGGAACCTACCTTATTTGAAGGGGACAAAGTGATTTGTAGTTTTTTAGAACCTACGCTTTGGGAAACATCACTGAAAGAAAACTATGTTTATGTAGTGGTTACTCGAGGTGATGTGGTGGTAAAACGTGTAGTAAAAAACAATTTGAAAGAATCGAAGCAGCTTTTACTAGAATCTGATAATGATTTTTATGATCCGTATACGGTAAATGCTGGCGACATTAGAGAAATTTGGTACGTTCGAGCCAAGATAAGTCCGTTTTTACCTTCCCCACAAAATATTCAAAATCTTTTACGAGACGAAATACGTCAATTGCATAATACCATAAATCAACAGTCAGAATTAATTAGTAAATTAAATGAAACGATAGGAAAATTATTACATCAAAGTGAAGGTTTGAAATAGTTTACCGATTAAAAATAGCATTTTGTAGAAATTTGAAAACATTATATTTTTAGTTTACTTATTTTTGTAAAAAAACAATTATGCGAATCAACGGAAAAGTAGTCTATCAAAATTTAGGACCTGGTTGCTGGGGCGTAGTAGACAAGTCTGGAAAAGAATATAGATTAGTCAATATGCCAGAACAATTAAAACACGAGGGCGAAGAAGTTTCTCTTATTGTAAAAGAAGTAGATGATATGTCTATGTTTATGTGGGGAACTGCAGTAAGGGTTATTTCTTTTCATACACTTGCACCGTAAGTATAAGTAACTAAGTAACGAGCAAATTATAAGTTGGACATTTGGAGATAGCGTTTTTGTAACAAAAAGGTTAGCGTAAGCTTGTATCAATGAACGCCTTGTTCAGAATCAAAACAACCACAATCTACCCGACACTATTAGCTGAAAAGACTACTGAGTAATTATTAAGTAGAACTAAAATATGAAAAATTTATTCTTCACCATTCTTGTCTTATTTATTTCATTAAGTGCTACAGCTCAAGCTGGAGTTTATAAAACGCTTAATGATTTTTTGAATGATAAAATCACAGAACATGGCGGTAAAGTTAAATATAATAATACGCTAGCTAGTTTTACTCTCATATTTAAGAAAAAAGGCGAAAAGGTTAAGTATAACTTAAATACAGACGAGGTTTGGGGTTTTAGAAATGAAGAAGGTTATGTTTATCGCATCAATGGTAAAAAACATCCCTATATGATCATTGAAGTTGGAGCAATTTGCTATTACACAAATTATACTACGGTTGTAAGAGGTAATAGAATTAGTTTTGAACAGAATAATCATGTACCTCAAATTTCGAAAGGATTGGATGGCGAAATGATAAACTTAACAACAAGAAAGTTAAAAATGTTATTGAATGAGTCAGAAGAAGGTCGAACCTATCTGGAAAAATATAAGCCTAATAATAAGTTATTCTCAGGCACACCATATCTTAAAGAATTAATCGATTACATAACGGCTTTCAATAAGTATGTAGCAGATTAATTCCAATAGACAGACGACAATGCTATCTATTATCTCGCCATTTCGAAGAATTGACTTGAGGCACCTTCAACTGCTTTTGATGATCTAGCAATAATTTTAAAGCAAATTGAGCTGCAATTTCTTGCTCCTCTTTTTGATCTGCTTTGAGTAGTTCAGGATTAAAATAGTCTTTTACAAAGTGCGTATTAAAGTCTCCACTTAAAAAAGCATCATGTTGGAAAACAAAACGACCGAAAGGAAGTGTTGTTTGTAAACCTTCAATTTTATATTGCTCGATAGCTTTCTGCATCGTGTTAATTGCTTCATTTCGAGTGGCACCATAAGTAATCAACTTAGCAATCATTGGATCATAATAAATCGGAATTTCCATACCTTCATTATAGCCATCATCCAATCGAATATTCTCGCCACTAGGTCGTTGATAAGTAGTCAGTGTACCTACACTTGGAAGAAAATTATTCAACGGATCTTCAGCATAAACTCTCAATTCGACAGCGTGCCCATTGATCTTGACATCATCTTGTGTAAAAGGTAATTTTTCACCTCTAGCAACATTTATTTGTTGCTCTACTAAATCAATTCCTGTAATCAGTTCAGTAACAGGATGCTCTACTTGCAAACGTGTATTCATTTCTAAAAAATAGAAATTAAGCTCCTTGTCAATTAAAAACTCAACAGTGCCAGCTCCTTCATAATCGCAAGATTGAGCAACTTTTACTGCGGCTTCGCCCATTGCTTTCCTAACTTCAGGAGTAAGCACAACAGAAGGAGCCTCTTCCACTACTTTTTGGTGTCTTCTTTGAATACTACATTCTCGTTCAAATAAATAAACGACATTACCATGTTGATCGGCTATAATTTGAATTTCGATGTGCCTAGGCGAAGTAATATATTTTTCGATAAAAACGGAGCCATCACCAAAAGCAGAAGTTGCTTCACTAATTGCACGTTCCATTTGTTCAGCTAAGTCACTTTCTTTTTCGACAATTCGCATCCCTTTTCCACCACCACCTGCAGAAGCTTTAATCAAAATAGGAAAGCCGATCTCTTTAGCAATATTAATCGCTTTGTTGACGTCAGTAACAGCATTATCAATACCTGGAACCATCGGAATATCGTAGTCCTTTACTGCGTCTTTTGCCGCTAATTTTGAACCCATTATTTCAATAGATTTTGGACTTGGGCCAATGAAGCGGATACCATTACTTGTTACTGCTTTTGCAAAAGCAGAGTTTTCACTCAAAAAGCCATAACCAGGATGGATACCATCAACTCCAAGTTGCTTAGCAGCTTCGATTAATTTATCAATAACAAGGTAGGACTGATTAGAAGGTGGAGGACCTATGCAAACAGCTTCGTCTGCAAATTGAACATGTGGCGATTGTCGATCGGCTTCTGAATAAACAGCAACCGTTTTTATGCCCATTTTACGAGCCGTTTTCATTACCCTTAGGGCAATTTCTCCTCTATTTGCTACTAATATTTTTTTCATATTTGTCCTTCTAAGTATTAGAATTTATTAGCTATAAGCCAGTGAAAATAGGCTTTTGGGCTGCTTCTTTTTCTTAAGATAACTTTAACAGCGGTGCAAAGGTATAAAAAAGACGCTTTTTAAAAGCATTAATCGTTTAGCTTATGGTTTTCAAGGCACAAAAAGTGTACTTTGTATTAAGATTAATAATAATTTATATATTTTTGCATTTGATTTAGCACTTACAAAATGCTATGTATTATTCCCAAATCAAAACCAAAATCACTTATTAAAAACTCAAATCATTATGAAAAAAATTCAAATTTTAACCTTGTTACTTTGTTTTTCTTTGGCGTCTTTTGCCCAAATTACTGAAACGACTCGTTCTATGAGTCTGGGTAACAATAATAGTTGTTCGATTCTGTTGAAAAAAACAGATAAAAAAGAAGTGGAAAAAGCATGGGGCAAGTATATCAAAGACTTCAAAGGAAAAACGAAGTTCAATAAAAAGAAAGATGAGACTTTCACTGATAATGCTGAGATCAAAGAGATGAGCTCTAATACTGTTGATGTTTATGCAACATTTGTTGATCAAGGAGATGATACTGAAATGTTTGTATGGTTCGATTTAGGTGGAGCTTTTTTGTCTTCTAGTACACACCCAGAGCGTTACCCATTTGCTGAAAAAATCATTAACGATTTTGCGATGACTGTTTCAACTGCAATGATCGAAGATGAGTTGAAGGAAAATGAAAAGATGTTAAAGAAAATGGAAGGAGACCTGAAAGATGCTGAAAAAGATCAAAAAAACCATGAAGATGATATTTCTAAATATGAAAAGAAAATCGAAGAAGCAAAAGCTGGAATTGAAAAAAGCATCGAGGATCAAAAAAATCATGCTGTAGAAATAGAAAAGCAAAAAGCAAAAGTGGAAGAGATTAAGAAGAAATTGAAAGATTTAAAATAAACTCTAAGATACACAATCATTAAAATAAAAGCCTTCCCATTTGGGAAGGCTTTTCGTTTACAAAAACGTTTGTAATAAAAAATCTTTGGGACAAGGTGTTATAAAAATTCCGAAGATTTTATGTAAGAGCGGATTAGTTGTTAGTTAGTTGTTTGAGTAGTTACGGATTTTTAATAATACAAAAATAGATGGTTTTAGCAGGTTTATTGAATAAAAACCACAACAAAAACCACAACAATTTAAATTTTTGTTGTAGTTTTAAAAATGGAATACCCAAAATTGCGAAAAGATTTGATCGTGAAACTAAATGCAATACAAAGCAAGGGATTTTCGTATCAAGAAATTTGTGATTTTGTAAATGATAAGCAAAATTCTTTTACACTTTTCAAAGACTTCTTTAGTCGATTTCAATCTAAACCCACTTTTTACAAAGGTCAAGCGAAGAAAGAGAAGTTACACATCATTTATACTTTGGTCTTAAATTTCTATAATCAAAATTTAAATGAAGATGATTTTTTGAAAGAAGAACTAAAAAAAATTATCAAAGAAGCCTTAAGTCTTGAGTTTGAATCTTATATAGAAATCAATAGATCGCCTCGGTCGTATAAAAGTAAATTACTTAAATATTACGAGCATAAAAGTCCAGCTATATTAAGCATTCAAAATAATTGGTTGCATAAACAACAATATGAGTGGAGGTTAGATGTTACGAATTATGGTTCTAATTTTAAATTATTAGAACTCGATATCGTAAGTATTTTTAGTAATAATGCTGTCATTAAAACAAATGAATATTGGAAACTCTTCTGGATTAATGCACCATTAAATGAATTGCAATATAAGTTCGAAGCCATCAATGCTCAAAGCTATTTACTCTCAAAAGATAAGGAGAACAACTGGAAAATTGCTGATAATATTTATACAGGAATTAGTAGTCGTATTCGACCAGAATATGTAAAGTATGAATCCTTGAAAAGGGAACTATCAAATAAACTAGATGATAATATTACATATGCTTCTAGTTTAATAGAACAAAATAAATTACTAAATACTATAGCTTTTATTCAATTGTTAAAAGGAGAAAATCTTACCGAAGAAGATGCTAATGAGCTTATCCATTTAAAAGAGAGTTGTATCGAAAATCACCGATTACTTAATACTGATGTTGTTGACTTATCGACATTTAAAGAAGAACGTCGTGTCATCCAATACAAAATAAAAGAATGCTTTAGAAAAATTGTTAAACAGATGAAACGTCCATGATTAAG